>NZ_DBLZZO010000013.1:0-72394 GCF_057858645.1 Eubacterium sp. | reverse complement strand
TGGAGAAAAAAGCTATCTAATCTCAATACATTTCTAACTCCCCATATATACTGGGGAATACATATCACAATTTGCGTAAACTACAACCAGCACATGGTGGAGATGATCCGGGAAAAATTGGTGTAAATAAAGAGAAAGAAAAAGATGTGAATTTGGCTATTAGTAAGAAGCTTTTTCAGGTACTAAATGAACAGGGGTATAAGGTTGTACTAACCAGAAGCGAAGATGTTGTTTTGGGGGATGGAGTTAAGTTTTCTAAAATAAGGGATTTAAATAAACGCTGTGAAATAGTAAACAACGCCTATGAAGAAAATAATAAATGTATTATGGTTAGTATTCACCAAAACAGCTTTACGCAGACGTCAGTTCATGGAGCACAAAGTTTTTATTTTCAAAGGTCAGAGCAAAGCAAGTTGCTAGGTGAAACTTTGCAGAAAATCCTAAATGAAAAGGTAAATGATAAAGAAAAAAAGGCAAAGCCAAATGACAGTTACTATATTTTAATAAATTCAAAATGTCCGGGAATAATTGTAGAGTGTGGTTTTTTAAGCAATAGCGATGAGGCAACAAAATTGACAAATGAAACATATCAAAAAGAGCTGGCAGAAATCTTGAGTGAAGGCATTTCTACATACTTTAATATGCAGCGATAAATGGCGATTCCTGGTGAAAAGATAAAGGGGTCTAACGTTGTATTTTAGATGTAATTATGATAAAATAAAACGGATATAGGTCAGGTGAGGCGAGAAATGAACACGAAGATAATTAACATTGATAAAGACAATATAGATGGGGAAGCATTAAAGGAAGCAGGGCAGATTATTCGAGATGGAGGCCTTGTTGCATTTCCAACAGAAACGGTTTATGGATTGGGTGCAAATGCACTTGACGCCCAGGCAGCTATGAAGGTTTATGCTGCGAAAGGACGCCCATCAGACAACCCATTAATTGCACATATTTGTGACATAGAAATGCTGAAACCATTGGTAAAGAAAATACCACCGGTGGCAGAGAAATTAATGGATGCTTTTTGGCCGGGACCACTTACTTTAATTTTTGAGAAAAGCGATATTGTTCCAAAAGGAACAACAGGAGGCTTGGATACTGTGGCTATCAGATTTCCAAATCATCCTATTGCAAGCAGATTAATTAAAGAAGCCGGAACAAGCATTGCGGCACCAAGTGCCAACTTATCAGGTAAGCCAAGTCCAACACTTGGTGAGCATGTAATCGATGATTTGGACGGTCGCATTGACATGATTATTGATGGTGGCATGGTAGGAATGGGATTGGAGTCTACAATTATAGATGTAACAGTAGATCCACCTCTTGTTTTACGACCAGGATTTATAACATACGAAATGGCAAAGAAGGTTGTTAGCAACCTTGAGATAGATCAGGCCATTTTGAAGAAACCGGTAGAAGGTTTGAAACCAAAAGCTCCGGGTATGAAATACAGACATTATGCACCGGCAGCAGATTTTCGTATTTTTAAAGGTGATGCGAATAAAGTTGCTCAGCACATAATTGATTCAGCTAATGCAAAAACTGAAGAAGGAAAGAAGACAGGAATAATAACAGCTAACCAGCATTTAGGATTGTACCAGGGAAAAATAAATGAGAACATTAAGGTAGTATCTCTGGGCGATTTGGACAAGCCGGAAACAATAGCAAACATGTTGTTTAAAGCGCTTCGCGATTTTGACAAAGAGGAAACTGAATTCATTTTTGGGGAAGCTTTTTCAGAGGACAACATTGGATGGGCTATTATGAACAGGCTTACAAAGGCAGCTGGTTATAACATAATGGATGTGTAGCAGTTCGGAGGAAAAATGTTAGAATATTCAAAAGTAATATTTGTAACTGATACAGACACTTCGTTAGGACCATTGGCGGCAGCTCTACTTAAGCATTATTTACCACAGGAGAGAGCTACTATTGAGTCTAAGGGACTAGCAGTGTTATTTCCGGAACCTATGAACCCAAAGACCGTTGCCATTGCAGCGTCAAAGGGGATTGAAATTGACAGAAGTTCAGTTCAATTAACAGGTGAAGATTTTGGAAAAGATGTATTGGTACTTGTATTAGACGAAACAAAGAAGCAGGGCATTTATGATGACTTTGCTGAAGCAGTGAATGTCTATACACTTAAAGAGTATATTAATGAGCAAGGAAGTATAACTAACCCGGATGGTGGGGAACTTGCTGATTATGCGAAACTTTATGATACGGTTGATGAAGTGATTATAAAGTTAGCGAATAAGTTAAAACATAATAAGATATAATATGTACGGAGGAAGAAACATGGCAAAGATAATGATAATGGATCATCCATTGATTCAGCACAAGATTGGAATTATCAGACAGGCAACTACAGGAACAAAGGATTTTAGACAGTTAATAAGCGAAATTGCAATGCTTATTACTTATGAAGCAACAAGAGATTTAGAGCTTGAAGATGTAGAAATTGAAACACCTATTTGTAAAACAACAATTAAGCAGTTAGGTGGAAAGAAACTTGCAATCGTTCCAATTCTTAGAGCTGGTTTAGGTATGGTTGATGGTATGCTTGCACTTATTCCATCAGCAAAGGTTGGACATATTGGTCTTTACAGAGATCCAGTAACAGCAGAACCTCACGAGTATTATTGCAAGCTTCCTGAAGATTGCGATAAGAGAGAAGTTTTTGTGGTAGATCCAATGCTTGCAACAGGTGGTTCAGCTATTGCAGCAATCCAGATGTTAAAGGATAAGGGCGTTAAGAACATTAGACTTATGTGTATTATTGCAGCACCTGAAGGAATTGAAGCTTTTGAAAAGGCTCATCCGGACGTAGATGTTTACATTGGTGCAAAAGACGAAAAATTAAACGAACACAAATATATTGTTCCAGGTCTTGGCGATGCAGGAGACAGAATTTTCGGAACAAAATAGTAACTAGAAATGAAGAAAGACTTTTCTTAAGGAGAAGGATTTCTTCATTTTTAATATAAGAAGGATTTTAAATATGAGGGCAAAACATGATTGGAGGACGAGACAATGAGTAACAAAAGAAAAGACTATATTTCATGGAACGAATATTTTATGGGCGTGGCATCGTTAGCTGCGTTGCGCTCAAAGGATCCAAATACTCAGGTGGGAGCCTGTATTGTAAGTGAAGATAACAAGATTTTGTCAATGGGATATAACGGACTTCCAATTGGCTGTAGTGACGATGAATTTCCTTGGAATAGGGAAAGCGACGATCCTTATGACAACAAATATTTTTATACAACTCATAGCGAACTAAATGCAATATTAAATTATCGCGGCGGTAGTTTAGAAGGGGCAAAAATATATGTAACTTTATTCCCTTGCAATGAATGTGCCAAGGCGATTATTCAATGTGGCATAAAGGAAGTTATTTACGGAGACGACAAATATGGCGACACTTCATCTGTGAAAGCTTCTAAAAGAATGATGGAAGCAGCGGGAGTTAAATACACACCATATGAAAAGTCAGGAAAGGAAATAAAAATAAAGTTGTAGAAGTTTTATATTTTATGCGGTAAACCTGTAACTAGGGTGCGGTATAAATTATAATTTAGTTGATTTATAATTGTAAAAATAAAAGTAAAAGGTATATATTTGTAGTAACAAATAATTGAAATCTGAATAGTATAAAATGATAAACTATTAGGATTGATTATGGACTATAAATATATACCTTTTTACGTTCAGGGAAATGCAATAAATGGATTTTATTATGGACAATGGAATCAAATGTCAGACAGAGATATTGATTATGTTAAGGAAATGTACCCGGTAGCTTTTATGACAATTCAGGATTGGGTTGAAAGAGAGTGCGACAAACAGGAGTTTGCAGGAAGTCTAATGTTTGATGAATATCCCGATAAATTAGGTGTTTTGCAAATGGTAAACAACATATTCAGGCAGGTTAAGGAAGAGGAAGAACAGTGTGGCGACGGAGAAAACTGTATTAAATATCCGGATGATCAGTGGCTTAAAGATATAATTATGGTTTTGCTGTTAAATGAAATGTACAGAAGAAGGCAAAACAGAAGAAGATATTATTGAAAAATCGTAAAATAGAAGAATATATTATTAGAAAGATATTGTTGGAAAAGAGCAAAATGTAAAGAAATTACCCTATTTTATTTTCGAAAATGTGTAATTATTTTCATTTTTGTACAAATAAAAATTTTATTACACAAAAAATCTGGAAGAAATAACACTCTTCCAGATTTTATCTTTTTAGATCGTTAAACTTTTATAGAAAAGTTTGAAGACTTATAAGTTTATCGAAAATTATAAGATTATAGAGCATAAAGAATAATTGCAAAGAAATGCAAAATGCTGCCTGCAACAATGAATACATGGAAAATAGAATGCATCCATTTTTTAGTTTTGCCAAGTCCGTAAAGGATAGAGCCTACAGTGTAGGCAACACCTCCGGCAACAAGTAAAATTACTCCCCCCAGCGACATGACTTCGTAAGTCTGCTTTATGAAAAATATAATTGTCCAGCCCATTGCAAGGTAGCAAATCATGGAGAAAACACTATATTTCTTTAAATCAATGGCTGTAAGTGCACAAGCAATAATTGCGCAGCCCCAAACAATTCCAAATAAAACCCACGCAAGTGCAGGATATTTAGGTCGCATAGCAACTAATAAAATCGGTGTATAGCTGCCGGCAATTAGAAAATAAATGGTGCAATGGTCTAAAACCTGCATTACTTTTTTGGCCATACCCGGTCGTAAACCATGATAAACACTGGACATTGTATATAAAGTAATGAGGGTTACTCCATAAATACAACTGGAAACAACTCCGATGACACTACCTGCTTTGGCAGCTGTAATAACACAAAGTACAAGTGCTGCAATACCGAGAGCTCCGCCTACAATGTGAGAAACCATATTGAAAATCTCTTCGCCCTTTGAGTAGGTAGGCAATGTTCTGTCTGATAATTTAGTTCTTTTACTCATATATTTTCCTCCATATAATTGTTCTGCTTTGAAAAAATAAAACGTCATTATTAGTATAATGACACGAAAAAAATATGTATTGTAACCATAACATCTAGTTATGAATACTACATAGAAGTATACCACTATATATTTATGTGTCAAGTGCACAAAAAATGAAAAAAACACACATTCTTTAAAATATATATAAAATCACAAAAAGGGTATAGACAAAGTGGGAGAAAGGTGTTTATAATGTGAAAACAGCATTACCTGAGACAAAAAATGCAGGCTAGTGTTGAAGAAAATTATGAAGTACCAGATGGTAAAAATTAGAATTAAGAAGAAAGGGGAGAAGAAAGATGACGGCAACTTTGGCAATTTATGATTTAGATGAAGTATATGCAAATAGTTTAATGAAATACATTAATCAAAAACAAAACATGCCATTTAAGGCAACGGCTTTTACAAATAAAGAGGCACTGGAAGAATATTTACAGGACAACCATATTGATATTCTATTGGTGGATTACAATTTATATGATGAATATTTGGAACTTGAAGATGTAAGTAAAATAATATTTTTAGTGGAAGATGATTGTCAGCAGTTCAAGGATTATTCTTATATTTATAAATTCCAATCATCTGAAAATATCATTAGAAAAATTTTGGATTATTTTGCAGAGCTGAATATAAGCAAAACAGGTTCAATAGCGAAAAGAAATGGAACAAAGATTGTTGGAGTTTATTCCCCTATAAAGAAGCCTGAACAAACTGTTTTTGCTTTTACTGTGGGGCAGGTGTTGGCTGAAAGCGGAAGTACCCTATACATAAACATGGATGAGTTTACGGCATTCGATAAAATCTACCATCAAAATTATCAGGGTGATTTGTCTGACTTAATGTATTATTTTAAACAAAATAAAGATACAGTTGCCATTAAGCTGAAAGCTATCGTAAATACAGTTAATACATTAGATTATGTGCCACCACTTAAATATTCAAGGGACTTGAGAACTATGGAAACAACAAAGTGGATAGAATTGCTGGAAACCATAATGGCTACAGGTATGTATGAAAATATTGTAATTGATATTGGAAATGTAGTGGAAGATATAACTTCGTTAATTGAATTTTGCGACAAAATCTATGTTCCTATAGAAAACAGTTATATGTACAAGATGAAAGTTGGGGAGTTTGAAGAGTTTTTGTTACGTAGCGAAGCTTCAGAGTTAATAGATAAAATTGAGCAGGTTACGCCACCTATAGATTTAGTTGACATAGAGGATGACAATTTCTTAGAAAGACAGTTGTGGAGTAATTTGGGAGATTACTCAAGACAGGTAGTAGGAGGTGGGGGCAATAGGTGAAAAAATTAGTAAAGAAACCATAAGAGAGAAAGTTATCTCAACTATTGATATGACCAGGGAACCTCAGGAGCAGGAACTTCACGAAATAATTGACCGTATTATGGAAGAGGAATTAAAAGAAAAATATTTGACTATTAAAGAAAGAATAAAAATTCATAAAGAAGTTTTTAATTCCATAAAGGGGCTGGGGATACTTGAAGATTTGCTGGAGATGGATGAAGTGACGGAAATTATGATAAACGGTAGGAATCATATTTTTATTGAAAAAGCGGGTAGAATCATACCTTATGATGATTCCATAGAGTCAGAGGAAAGACTTCAGGACATAATTCAACAGATTGTTGCAAAAACAAATAGAAGAGTAAATGAGTCTAATCCAATTGTTGACACAAGATTGGAGGACGGCTCCAGAGTGAACGTGGTTTTGCCACCAGTTGCTTTAGATGGCGCTGTTATAACTATTAGAAAATTTGCTAAAGAAAAAATTACCATTAATCAGTTAATTAAATGGGGGACTCTTACTAGAGAAGTAAGCGACTTGTTGGAAAAATTGGTTGTTGCAGGATACAACATTTTTGTAAGTGGTGGGACAGGCTCAGGGAAGACAACATTTTTAAATGTGCTGTCTAATTTTATCCCTAATGACCAAAGAGTTGTAACCATAGAAGATTCTGCAGAATTGCAGTTAAAGAGTGTGGATAATATTGTTCGTCTGGAGGCAAGACAGGCTAACAGTCAGGGAGAAAATGAAATCACTATAAGAGATTTAATAAAAACGTCTCTTCGAATGCGACCTGACAGAATTATTGTTGGGGAGGTTAGAGGCGCAGAAGCTCTTGACATGGTCCAAAGTTTAAATACGGGTCACGACGGCTCGATGAGCACAGGACATGGGAATTCTCCAAAAGACATGCTCGCCAGATTAGAAACTATGGTTTTAATGGGGGCAGATATACCACTAAATGCCATAAGGTCACAGTTAGCAGCAGGTATTGATATTATGGTTCATTTGGCACGAATGCCAGATAAGACAAGGAAAGTTATAGAGATTAATGAGATTCAGGAATTTAAGGACAATCAGATTATTTTAAATAAGCTATATTGTATGGAAAATGGCAAATTGAAAAAAGTAGGAACATTGAAAAACATATTTAAGTTACAAAGCTATGGGCTAAGTGTATAAAGAAGGGACAAAAATGAAATTATCTAAAAATGAAATCATAATAAATATTGCAGCAATACAGTTAATAGTTTTTGTTATTGGAAAATTATTTTATGGAAATTATGCATTTGGAATACTCTTAATCCCATTTACAGTAGCAATTTACAAGCAAAGAAAGAAAAGCCTTATAAACAAGAAAATTGCTTACGGAGAGCTGCAGTTTAAAGACATGCTAATAGCAATTTCTGATGGATTAAAAACAGGCTACTCAGTAGAGAATGCCATTAAATCAAGTTATAAAGATTTAAAGAACATATACGGAAAAGAATGTTTTGTGTGCAAAGAGTTGGAGATAGCAATATCACAGCTAAAACTAAATATATCAACAGAAAAAGTGTTAAAAGACATGGCAGAGAGAATGGAACTAAAAAATGCTATTTTGTTTTCGCAAATTTTTAGTGTGGCGAAAAGAACCGGCGGCAATATGCCTGAAATAATCAAAAATGTAACAGATGATATTGTAATGAAGGAAAATGTCAGAGAGGAAATTAATACATCCATAACAGAAAAAAGATTAGAGCAAAAGGTAATGACACTGATTCCCGGATTTATAATTATATACATTTCTGTAAGTTCTCCTGAATTTTTAAAGATAATGTATGAAAGTATAGTAGGCAAAATAGTTATGACAGTATGTTTAATTCTATATTTATTAGCATATATATGGGGCGAAAGAATTGTGGACAGCATTATGGAGGAATAGGTGAAATGACAAAATTTATTATTGTGGTGTTTCTTGTTTTGAGTGCGTTTATTGTATTTACAATTCCTTATAAACACAGATATAAGAGGAAGTTAAGTAAGAAAAAACATAAATTATGGAGCTTATATGGAGTTGGCATGTTCATTGTGGATAGGCTACCCAAAAAGATTTTTCAAAATACAGGGGTTAATAATGACTTAAAGAAAATTACTGTTAAGGAGCATATAATAAAAGAGCAATATTTTTATTATATAGAAAAAGTTTGTATTGTAGTTGGAGTTATCTGGCTAACGCTTGGAGTTTCAATTGCAGTTTTATATTCTGAATCTAAAACAGACAGGCAAATTAGTAAAGTAGAGCGAAGTGTAAAAAGTTCAAATAATTATAATGTGAGAATTATAGATGATGTTGGAGAAGAGACGGTTAAGTTAAATGTTGCAAAAAAGCAGTATACAGAGAGTGAAAAACAGAAGGTGTTGGAAAAAAACAAGAAAGTCCTTTTAAAAGAAGTTTTAGGTAAGAATAAAAGTCAGAACAAAGTAAACAGTAAACTGAATTTGGTTTCTGAAATAGGAAAAGAAAAAGTTAATGTATACTGGAAAATCAGTGATAAAAACATAATAAATTACAACGGAGAGATTTCTTCTAATGTGAAAAAACAGGGAGAAGTTGTAACACTTACGGCGACTATGACATTTAAAAAGAAAACCATAGATTATAGTTTTGGAGTGAATGTATACCCAAGGAGTGACAAAAGTTCAAAAGGAAATTATGTGCAGGAATATGTGGATGAAAATGACAAGTATAGTAATCAGGTCAAACTGCCGCAACAAATAAATGGGAAAAAAGTGACTTACAGAGAAACAAAGGACACAGTAGGAAAATATATACCAATAATAGGAATTATAGTAGGAATTACATTGTTCTTTCTGAAGGATAAAGATTTAAAAAAAGAAGTAGAAAAACGAAACAGGCAGTTGCTAAATGACTATCCGGAAATAGTAAGTAAGATTTTGCTTTATTACGGAGCAGGACTATCAATTAAGTCGGCAATAGAGAGAATGGTCGCAGAGTATAATGTGGAAAAGAAAAAGAATAGTAAAGCATTCAGGTATGCATTTGAGGAACTTTCGATGTGCTCAGTGAAGATGAAGAGTGGTGTTCCTGAAACTGTGGCAATAAGTGAATATGGTAACAGATGCAACATTCATTGTTATATAAAACTGGCAGGTTTAATAGAACAGAATCTTAAGCGAGGAACAAAAGAATTAACGCTGGTGCTAAAGAGTGAATTAAAGGATGCAATGAATGAAAGAAAAAACAATCTGCTAAAAAATGGTGGACAGGTTTCAACAAAATTATTAGGCCCAATGGTGTTAATGCTGATTATAACCATTGCAATAATAATGGTACCCGCATTATTGTCCATTAACATTTAGCAGAAAGATTTTATGAAAAAAAGTAATTCAAACAGCAAGGCAATTTATATAACAAATTAACTTGGATAACAAACTGATTTAGGAAACAAATATGAGGCAGAAAATATGAAGCAGAAAATAAAATGAACAAAATTTATTTTTAGGAATGTATCGATGAAATACCCACGACTAAAAGGAGGGGCAATAAATATTATAGTAGGAGGAAATAGCGAATGAAGAGTGTGGTTATGAATTTTATAAATAAAATAAAGAAAAATGTTAATGACGAAAGTGGAATGGGAGTAATTGAAATTGTATTGATTATTTTAGTTTTGGTAGGCTTAGCATTGGTATTTAAAGGACAGATTAGTGGTGTTGCCAATGGCGTATATGAATCAATTAGTGAACAGATTGAAAACTTTTAGAATATGAGGATTAATAAAACAAAAAAAGCAAGCATTACAATATATCTTAGCTTAATATTTGTTACAGTGTTATTGCTTATTAGCATAATAATAGAATCGGCAAGAATGAATATGGTGCAAAGTGAGTGTAAGACTTTTACATATTTAGCAACGGATTCTGTTTTGGCAGGCTATGCAAGACAGGTATATGAAGACTATGGTGTACTAATGTTTTGGGAAAACGAATCAGTAAATGAGAACTTAAAAAAATATATTCAGGCGAACATTGAATTGGGTGATGTGGAACATAAGGGTTCGAATCTTTTAATGACAAGACTTAAGAATATAAAAGCAAAAGAAAAGAAATATGTGTGGAGTAACGGTGGAGAAGAATTTGTCAGGGAAGTTTCTAATTACATGAAGTATGCAGTGGCTACAGAAGCAATAGATAAAGTTATAAACATATCTGCAAACAAAAGTGATGACCATAGCAATAGTAGTATTAGTGGCAATAACAGCAATAGTAACAGCAATAAAATAAACGACACTGGCAATAATAACGGCAAGAATGATAGCGCTGATAGTAATAGTAATGGCGGTGTTGGGAATGGTGAGTATAATCTCGGGGATGTAGATGAGATTATAGATGATTCAAAAAGCAAAGAAATCCAGGAAAATGTTGAAAAAATCTGTGATGAAATAAAGAATCTGAAAGATGCAGATATTCAAAAGAAACTAAAAACAAAGAAAAAGAGAGAAATGTTTTTAGAGAAAATAATGTCCATAGAAGAAGATATTAAACTATATCAAAAGGACAAGAAGGAATGTTTAAGTGAATTAAACAAAGATGGTCAAAATAAAGACAATCAGAATAGTATGAAGGATTTTATGGATGATAATTTAAATATATTAAAGTCTATAGAAAAGCAATTAACAGAGGAAATTAACAGATTACCTGAGAATTCAAAGGAGCAGTGGGAGACGATTGCCAAGGATATAGAAAGCAAAATTAGTTCATTGCAAATAAACGAAATAAGTGAAGAGGATAAGAAAAACAAAGGTATTTATGAGAATGCAAAAGGCTTGATAGAAAAGGGGATTTTATCTTTAGTTATAGATGAAACAGATAAAATTTCGTCAACTACTGTAGAGTTAAAAGACTTGCCCTCGACTATTGACAATAAAGGTGAGAATAGTTTAGACAACGTTAAAACAAAAGCTGCACTTGTACTTTATGGTGCGATGAAGTTTGGAAATTTCACAAATCTTATAAAGAACAGGGAAATAAGTTATGAGCTTGAATATATAGTTGCTGGAAAAGATAGGGATAGAAGTAATTTGGCATCTACTGTGGAACAGATTGTTGCTGTGAGGAATGTTGTTACTTTAGCGTATTTAGTAACTGACAAAGAAAAAATGGCTTTAATTGAAACAACAGCAGCTTCGGCTGCAACAGCAATAGGTCTGCCTTTTTTGGAACCAGTTATTAAAGGTGTACTGTTAGAAGGCTGGGCTTTAGCAGAGGCAATTAATGACGTAAAAACTTTATTAAAGGGTAAGAAAATAGACCTAATGAAAAATGCTAACAATTGGAAAACCAGTTTGAAAAATCTATTAGCAAGTGGCAGTAGTGAATCTGAAAACAAAGCAGCAATAGATTATAAACAATTCTGCATGATATTAATAATGAAAAACAGCATAGAGACAACAGCATACAGAATCATGGATTTGATTCAGTTAAATGTTAGAAAGAACTATAATCAACAATTTGACATGAAGAAATGTGTAACATCATTGGATGTTGAGGCTAAATATGAGTCGGAACCATTGTTTGTTGCAATGCCATGGGTAATTAATGGATTAAATGGAAATATAGGTTCATATAATTTTAGCATAGAAAGTCAGTTAGAATATTAGTACAGATGAAAGAATGTGAGGAGGTGAATAAATATGCCCTTTTTCCCACCTGTTGTACATAGTGAAAAACATAAAAAAATAAAATTAGGATGTGATTCTCTCCAAGTACAGAAGCCAAAAAAATATAAAGAAAAAATAAAAAAAATAAATGTGTCCCAGGGAAAAAGGGTATATTTATTTACCTCCAAAGGAAGCATTACTTTGGAAGCTGCTATTGTTATAACAATTTTTATGTTGGCAATTCTTTCGGTGATAAGTTACATAACAGTTCTTAACAAACAGTTACATAACCAAAAACAAATAAATAATATGGGAATTGCGTTATCAAAACTAAATTACTATAAACAATGTACAGAAAAAAGTAAGAAGTATAGTGAGGATTTAGGACTGTTAGAAAGTGGAGTGCAAAGTCTTAAACAAAGTGGCGAGATAGAGAAAAAAACTTCAGAAGAAGGAGTAATAGATATTGTTTTTCCGTATATCGTTAGAATTCCGTACATTAATAAGCCTATAGTTTTAACTCAACGGTGCTATTTAAAGGATTGGACAGGTTATGATTTAACAAAGGAACAGGAACTTGTTTATATTACAAAAAACGGAAAAGTCTATCATGTTACTAAAGAATGTACACATTTGTCTCTGAAAATAAGCAAGATTGGCGTTATAGAATTAAAAATTAAAAGAAACTGTTACGGGCAGGTGTACAGTAGATGTTCTATATGTGTAAATAAAAAAGGCACATTAGGATCAGAGGTGTTTATTACTGAAGATGGAAATAAATACCATAATAGTTTAATGTGTAGCGGACTTTTGAGAAATATTATCACAGTAGAAAAGAGTAAGGTTAAAAATATGCCACCTTGTAGTAGATGTTCAGGAAAATAATACAAGGTTATATATGGTAATTTGTAGCAAAATATTATGGGCTTTTTATGAAGACAGTATTAGATATATGTATTAGGAGAATAAAATGTATGAAATATGGAGTGTAGTGTTTTTACTTGTATGTGCAATTGCAGATTATAAAACAAAAGAAATTTATGTATGGTTCTGCTTGCTAAATTATTTTTTAGCCATAGTAATGAAAGTGGTAACCAATAATTTGAAATTAGAAAATATTATAATCGGCATTATTGTGTGTACATTATTATATATTATTGCGTTAGTAACAAAGGAAGCAGTAGGTGTAGGAGATATTTTGATAATTTTAACATTAACGGCAATGGTTGAATTGAAGGTTGTCTTAAACGTAATGATGATTGCATTTATTATTAGTGCGATTTTTTCGATAATAGGTGTTTCCATCGGTAAGATGAGTTTGAAAACAAATATCCCGTTTGTACCATTTATATTTTGTGGGAATATTCTGTTTTATTTATGCAAGGCATAGAAAAGGAAGGTGTATGATAAAAACATTGTACAGGAAAATGGTCAGGAAAACTTTAAAAGGACAAATTACAATTGAGGCATCAATAATTGTACCAATAACAATATTAATTGTAACATCGTTAGTTTATGTTTCTCTTTATTGTCACGACTTGGTGACTGTGAGAAGCACAGCGCTAACTTATATTGACGGTGAACAAAATGGTAATGGAGGGTGCTTTGTAATATCCCCTTTAATAGTTAAAGACGAAGATAAGATTAGCACAAAAGTAAGTGCTGATTTTGGAAGTAAAAGTAATGCTAATTTTTTAAATAAAATAATTAGTCGGAAATCAAAAGATGAAATTAAAATTCAAAAAGTGATGAATAGAGAGCTTTTATACGCAATAAGAGCTATGGAAGATGGATTTGGAAGGAAGTGATAGTATGGAAATATCTTATATAAAAGACGGAAACAGAAACACGATGATTATAAAAGACATAAAAATAGAGAAGAATGATTATAAACTTCAGATGGTATTAAACAATCATATTGAGGGATTAGTTCAAATAAGTGTGGAGTCAATAAATAATGAAACCATGTTATATTATGATATTTCGTCTAAAACACAAATGTCTAATATGTTTACCAGAAAACAAATGTCAGGTAAGGAACTTTACATATTTATAAAAGATATAAAAATGCTATCCGAGAGAATGAGTGAATATTTACTTACATTAGACAATATAATATTTGACACAGATTTAATATTTTTCAACAGACAAAAAGGAAAATATGAGTTTTGTTATGTTTCTGAGAATAAAGAAGATTATCAGGTAAATCTGAGAACTCTTTTTGATAAACTATTGGAATATATAGATCATAATGATAAAGAAGCTGTGCTTATTGCTTATGGAATTCAGCAAATGACAACAAATGCAGATTTCACATTGCAGGAGTTACTTAGATGTGCATTTGAAAATATACAGGAATATAAGAAAGAAAAAAGCAATAGCGAAAAAATAAGAACAGAAGATATAGTAAAACTTGATATAGAAAATGAAAACGAGAATTCAAAGGAAAAATATAGCATAAGAAAGAAAAACAAAAAGGAAAACAAAAAAGAAAATAGAAAACAAAATGAGAAAGAATCTGAAAAAGAAAATGAAAAGAGAAATATATTAAAATCCATAGCAGGAATATTTAAAAGAAAAGACAAATATAAAACGGAAGAAGATTTAGATTTCTTTGATTATCTTGAAGAGGAGGAAGCTTCTTTTGTTGCAGAAGAAGCTGGAACTTATAAAGCTGAGGGTTATGGGGAGGAAACTTATAAGAAAGAAATACACAAAAGTGCAGGAGATTACTTTGATAATTCCGTAAAAAGTTTTTGCACAAAGAACAGTCAACAGTTTCAGGAAGACAGGACTATGGTGTTGATTAATCCACTACTATCTAAAGACATAAAACTTGTAGCAGTGGGGACAGAAATACCAATAAATATTAAGCCGTCAAACTATCCTTATATAATTGGAAAAAGCAGTTCAAGTAGTGATTTCTGTATTGATAGTGCAGTAATTAGCAGAGTGCATGCACGAATTACAGAAGAGTTAGGAGACTACTTTATTGAAGATTTGAATTCGACTAACGGTACATTTTTAAATGGAGAAAAATTAGAACCTCATAAGCTGTTACCGATAGAAATTGGGGACAAAATTACCCTTGCAAACATAGACTTTGTTGTAGAGTAAGAATTGTAAAGATGTTATAATAATACCAGTGTAGTTAAATATAATTGTATTTATACTTATATTTATATTTGGTATTAAATAAAATCCTTAATGTAAACCAGTTGTTTGAGAGTGAGTAACAGAACAAGAAAAAGAGGTGCTTATAATGGAAGAAAACATAAAGAAATTAAAAGAGATTATTGATGGAAGCGATAATATTGTATTTTTTGGTGGAGCAGGTGTTTCTACAGAAAGCGGAGTACCTGATTTTAGAAGCGTGGATGGATTATATAATCAGGAATATGCATATCCACCGGAAACTATTTTAAGCCACAGTTTCTATAGAAGAAATCCGGAGGAGTTCTATAGATTCTACAGAAATAAGATGCTTTTTCCTAATGCAAAACCTAATATGGCTCATAAAACTTTAGCCAAATTAGAGGAAATGGGAAAATTAAAAGCAGTGATTACTCAGAATATAGATGGTTTGCATCAGGCGGCAGGTAGCAAAAACGTATACGAATTACATGGCTCAGTACACAGAAATCATTGTCAGGATTGTGGAAAATTCTACGGTTTTGATCAGGTTTATGAAATGGAAGGCATACCAAGATGTCAGTGTGGTGGAATTATCAAACCAGATGTTGTGTTATATGAGGAAGGATTAGATCAGAAAACCATACAACTTTCAGTGGAGGCAATTGCCAAGGCTGATGTTCTAATTATTGGTGGAACATCACTGGCAGTATATCCGGCAGCAGGTCTTGTGGATTACTATAGAGGAAATAAGCTTGTTCTTATTAATAAGAGTAAAACACAAAAAGACCAAAGAGCAGACCTTGTAATAAATCAACCGATAGGTGAAGTTTTAGGTCAGGTTGTGGAGTTATAAAGATTAAATTGTAATTAACAAGGCACTGGTGTATTCCCAGTGTCTTTTTTGTCGCAAACTTTTACAAGGGTTCAAACTGTTTTTGACAAAATAGAACAGAGCCTATGTGCTATTATCATTGGGTATTATAGAAAAGGAGGGGCCCATGATAGAGATGGTATATAGTAGCAAAGAGTCTGAGGAACAGGGAAATGTAACTATTCCTAAAAACATACGCCAAATAGGTGAAAATAATTCCAATCAAAAAATTTACGTTGAGGATAATGTTATAACAAATTTAAAGAAAAGAACAGGAAAACAGGAAGATGTAAATTATGGAGTTTTACTTGGGGAAATAAAAAGAAAAAATGGAAATACATATGTTTTTGTTAAGGGAATGGTAGAAGTAAGGGAAGTGATAGAAAATAGTTTGATTTTCAATGATGACATCTGGGCAGCAATATATAAAGACATAAAAAAATATTTCTCTAAAATGAATATTGTTGGATGGTTTGTTTCAGTACCATATAGAGTTCGGGATGATTTGAAAGGCATACGCAAACTGCATTTAGATAACTTCGCAGGCAATGATAAAGTTTGTTTTCTTACAGACAGAACTGAAAATGATGAAAATTTCTATATGTGCAAGCAAGGGAACTTAGAAAAGCAATCCGGATACTATATCTATTATGAGAGAAATGAAAAAATGAAGAAATATATTAAAAGTTTAAATAATGAGAAAAATGAAAGTAATGAGAATAATGTAGCAAAAGAAAATAGTAAGGGGGTAACTTCAAAACAAAAAGCAACCAATGACAATTTGGTGAATAATGATTTGAAAAAAAACTTGGCCGGGAATTCATCGCATAATTCAAGTCAGAATGCAAATCAGAATTCAATCCAAAATTCAACCCGCAAAAACGAAAATCTAATAGACCAAAATAAAAGCAAGCTTGGCACAAAGGGTGGAAAGTTAGCAGCAACTTTTAAAAATCAAAGAAATAATATGCAGGCGGGCGGCACAAATCAACATAAGACAATCAAGGGTAGTGAACATGTAGAAATAAAAGAAAGAGATATTAACAGACCAAAAAGCTTTAGAGAAATACTGAAAGAAGAAAGTGGCAACAGAAAGCAGGGGAGAGTTGCTTATGGAATAAGTGGTCTATTAATTATAGCATTATTGCTATCAACGGTTGTAATGCTAAATAATTATGGAGAACTAAAAAACATAAAACAAACATTATCCGGCTACAGCATGAATGAGGAAGCAAGAGCGGTTAATCAACAATTAAATAGTAACAGTGAGGAAACAAAGGAAATTTTAAAAGATAGTGAAGACAAATCAAAAAGTGCTACCGATAGCAATTTAGATAAAAACAACAATCAGGAAAATATTAATCAGAAGAGTAAAAACCAGGGTGATTCTTATCAAACCGGAACCCAAAAAAACGAAATACAAAACAACAGTTCGCAAAATAGTTCATCAAAAAATAACAGTGAGCAGAACTTTAATGAATTGGAAAACGAAAATGCAAATAGCAGTGTAAAGAAGGAAGCGAATGCAGCTAATGATTCTTCTAAAAAAACGAAAAAAGTAAACAATGTTGCAGGTATGTCTTATACGGTAAAGAAGGGACAAACCCTATACGATATTAGTATGAAAGTTTATGGAACGAGCAAAATGGTAGATGAAATAAAAGAATATAATGATATTGATGATGACTATACAATTATTGAAGGTCAGAAAATTTTATTACCATAAAAAACATAGTGCCATAATCCAAAACTTATTGTATAATCGTTTATAGATTTTAGATAGGAAGTGAGATTGTGGCACAGAGTAATAAAAATTCTGATAAAGTAAGACAGTTTAAAAAGTCTTATTTAGATTTTAATTTTATAGATGTAATAAAGAAACATACAAATAGATTTACAATAAAAATTGCAATTTGCGTTTTGGTGGCAATCGTAGCAGTTATTGGTATATTCTTGTATAAACGATATAGTAGTTACGATGACTATAAGGTAATTAATTCCATTAAGATTGATGGAAGTACAGAAAGTAAATATTTATCTTATAAGGATTTCGTAATCAAATATAGTGGAGATGGAATTTCTTATATTGATGATGATGGTACTGTTTGGAATGAAGCTTTTCAGATGAAGTCTCCAATGGTAGATATATGTGGAGATTATATAGCTGTTGCTGACAAAAACAGCAATGATGTTTACATATATAATCAGGATGGCAATCAGGGAAAGGTAACAACTAATTTCCCAATTGTGAAAGTGGAAGTTGCAGAGCAGGGCGTTATAGCTGTTTTGTCAGAAGATAAAGATGCCAATTATATAGAAGTTTATGACAGAGACGGAAATAAGTTGGTTATTCACAAAACCCTTTTAGATGAAAACGGATATCCTCTTGATTTTTCAATATCAAAAGATGGGGACAAAATGGCAGTATCATATATAACTGTCAATAACGGTTCTATGAGTAACAGAGTTGTGTTTTACAATTTTTCTAATGCAGGTAAAAATTCCACTGACAAAATAGTGGGAGAGTTTGACCAGTACAAAGAGGTTATTGTACCTACGGTAAAATTTGTAACAAACGATGATGTTGTAGCAGCAGGTGAGAACATTCTGTCTTTGTATGGATTTAAAAATAAACCTTCATTAAGGGAAGATGTTAAAATAAATGAAGAGATTCAGAAAATATTTTATAGTGACCAGTATGTGGGCGTGATTCTAAAAAATACTAATAGTAAGTTCCCATACAGAATACAGGTTTATGACTTGAATGGAAACAAAAAAATGGAAAAAGAAATCAAATTAGAATATGATAATGTTTCTTTTTCAGGGGATAATGTTTTAATGTACGATGACATGAACTGTCAGATTATATCTTTTGATGGAGTTCAGAAGTTTAAGGTGACATTTAATGGAGCAGTAAATGCAATTATTCCAATTGATGGTTCAAGAACTTTTCTTATTATGACAAAGTCAAAAATACAGAAAGTTAAATTAAAATAAAAAATTAATTGTGTGAAAACAGAAAAATCTTATAAAGTTGTTTAAGATAGATTATACAAATTATAAGAACGAATCGAAAAAGATAAGGGAAAAGACAAAGAACAAAATAATTTAAAAAATCAGATTAACGGAATAACAAAAAGAAAAGGAAATTTCTTTAAGGAGAATACTAATGGGAAATACATTATTAATAATAGTAGGTATATTTATGGTTGCAATGACGGCAATCGGCTTAAAAAGAGGAATGCTTAAGATGGCATTTTCACTTATATCAGTAGTAGTAGTTTTATTATTGGTTAATATTTTGACACCTCCAACTAAGCAGTTGTTGAAAGCAACACCAATTTATACAGGCATACAAAACACAATAGAGGAATATGTTAGTAATAACATAGAATCATCAGCACAAAGTGTAACACAAACAGGTGTTGGTGCTCAAAAGAAAATTATTGAAAAATTGCCTTTACCAAAGGAAATAAAAGCAACGCTTAATGAAAATAACACTGAGGAAAGTTATGCAAGTTTGAAAGTAACTACTTTTTCAGAATATATAGCTGAGTCTTTAACTGATATGGTTATGAATGCAGTTACCTTTATTATTTTATTTGTTATATTAACAATTCTTGTGAAGATTGTAGTTCATGCCTTAGATATTATCGCTAAGTTGCCTGTTCTTAGAACGTTCAACACTATTGGTGGGGCATTAATAGGTTTAGGCGAATCATTAGTAATTATATGGATTGCCTGCATTGTTGTAACAGCATTCAGCGCAACAAGTTGGGGACAGCAGATTTGTACAGGAATATCAGAGAATGGATTGCTAAGTCTGATTTATGATAACAACATTATTCAGCATTATATAAGCGGAATCTTCAGCTAAGAATAAAGATTATAACAATGAAAATAATATAAAAATAAATATAAAAAACTCTTGACAAATAAAAATACATTTGATAGACTACTAAAGCTGTTAAGAAACAAACAGCTTTATATGGCTCCTTGGTCAAGCGGTTAAGACATCGCCCTTTCACGGCGGTAACACGGGTTCGATTCCCGTAGGAGTCACTTCCGTTAAGAATTTTATTTCTTGACGATAACAAGAACCCTTGATATAATAAAGGGGTTCTAAATATAAGGCGCAATAGCCAAGTGGTAAGGCACGGGTCTGCAACACCCTGATCACCAGTTCAAATCTGGTTTGCGCCTCTTAAGAATCGTTCATGTGAGCGGTTCTTTTTTTGTATAATCAGAAATTCTTTTAGAATTCCTGATTATACAAAAAACGTTCCACTATGGATTTTAGTGTACTGCTGTGGTATCATTAAAATAGTGGGCTAAAATTAGAAACAGAATTTGCCGATTATTATGGGAAGGAAACGTTATATGTTTGTAGGAAGATATGGAAGAAATACAACGGGAGGTTTTGTTTCAAAGACTAAACCACCAATTAAGAAAATAATAATTTCATTTATTATAGTAGCAGTTATTGAGTTTTTAGCATTTTATGCATTTCTCCCACCATTGAATATTCATTCTATGGAGTTTTGGGAGTTTCAGGGATTCTTTATAGTAGCATTCTTTTTGCTTACATTTAAAATTCCTAATTTTGAAGAGGCAAAAATTCAGTACAATATTGTATCAAAGATATTTGGTATAATTATTCTGTTGGCGGTAATAATTGTAATTATTGGAAATGTAATTTCTGCAAAGATATTTAACGCAGGCAGATATTCATCTTTAATAGATATAGAGAACACAAAATTTGAAGACACTATAAAAGAAACAGATACAATAACAGACGTAGCTTTAATGGACACAGATAGTGCAAAGGTAGTTGGACAAAGAGCTATCGGAGCATTATCAGATGTAGTAAGTCAGTATGAGATTGGAAGTGATTACAGCCAAATTGCATTAAAAGGTGAACCGATGAAAGTGGCATCTTTGGAATATGCGGGTTTTTTCAAATGGTTTAATAATAGAAAAAACGGAATTCCCGGTTATGTGTTGGTTGATGCTGTCAAGTTTGAAGCTAATTATGTAAAATTAGACAAGCCAATTAAATACACAGAATCAGGCTGGTTTAATGACAATTTGGAAAGACATTTAAGATTTAAATATCCAACAGCAATATTTGAAGGCTATTATTTTGAGTTAGATGAAGATGGCAAACCATATTATATCTGCCCGACAATGACTGCAAGAGTAGGCATGTTTGGCGGTATGGATGTTAATGGAGTTGTTATATGTGATCCATGTACAGGTGAAACTAAGAAATATGACTTAAAGGATGTGCCTAATTGGGTTGACAGAGTATATGATGGAGATTTAATTGAACAGAAGTATAACTGGCATGGAATGTTAGCAGACGGATTCATTAACAGCGTAATCGGTCAAAAGGACTGCAAGAAGGCAACAGAAGATTACGGCTACAAAGTAATTGATAATGATGTTTGGATTTACACAGGAGTAACTTCTGTTATAGATGATTCTTCAAATATTGGCTTTGTGATGGTTAATGCCAGAACGGGCAAGGCAAAATATTTTAACGTGGCAGGAGCAGAAGAGTTTTCAGCCATGGAAGCCGCAGAAGGTCAGGTACAGAATCTTGGCTACGATGCAGCATTTCCATCTTTAATAAATATTGATGGAAGACCAACTTATTTTATGGTGTTGAAGGACAAAGGAAATCTTGTAAAACAATATGCATTGGTTGATGTAAAAAAATACAGTATTGTTGCAACAGGAACAAGTCAAAAAGACACATTAAATACTTACAGAAAACTTATAAAAGAAAATGGTGTAAAAACAAGTTCAGATAAGAACAAAAATATTGAACAACAGTACAAGCATGAGCAGGTTACTGTTAAGGATATTAAATATATAAATATGTCAGGAGAAACCTATGTGTACATTACAAGTAATGTCGGTAATGTATATAAGATGAAGTTTTCTGATGATGAAACAATTGTTTTTGTTCAACCGGGAAGTAAAGTCGAGATATTTTATGACGAAAGCAATGAAACAGGAATACGCAGTATAGAAGAGTGGAAAGTGCAAGGTGAAAACGAAACAAATGAAACAACTAACGAACAAACAGGTAAACAAACAGAAGAAACAACAAAAAACAATAATCAGTAAATGTGTAAGTGCAGTTTTAGTGCTGGCAATGGTTATAACTTTATGTAATGTTCCATACAAAGCAAAGGCGGCAACAACATATTCAATGTCAACGTCAGAGATAACATTACTAAAAGGAAAGAAGCATAAATTAAAAATTGTCAATGCACCAAAAAATGCAAAGATTAAATGGAAAACTTCTAACAAGTTTGCAGTTACCGTATCAAAAAAGGGTAAATTGAAAGCCGTTAATTACGGAACAGCAACAATTAAAGCTACTTATAAAAAGAAAAATTATTATTGTCAGGTTACAGTTCCTGACAGTTCAAAACGAGTTACATTAAATACTTATAATGTAAGTTTGGTAGAGGGAAGCACATATCAGTTACAGCCAACATCAGCCAAAACAGTTAAGTATTTTTCAAACAATGATCACATTGCAACAGTTAATGCAAATGGATTAATAAAGGCGCATAATCCGGGAACAGTAGCCATTGCAGCAGAAAATTCTGAAGGATATGCAACATGCACAGTTACAGTTACTCCAAATACAGAAAATCAGACAGCTTTGGATAATTCAGTTAGCAAAAAAACTACAGCAATTAGACGTTTAACAACTAAGAACAATATAAAATACGAAAGAATTACATGGGCTAAGAATAAGATAATACGATTTAAGATTGCAAATTTAGATTCAGATAACGTAAAAAAATGCGTTTGGTCTACTCAGGATGATGAAATATTGTCAAAGCCAAACAATGTCAGCAACGTAATAGTGGCTGGTGCCAAAACAGGAACAACAGGAAAAACAACTATTACGGCTACAGTAACAGATAAGACAGGAAAAACAACAACATATAACAATACCGTTTATGTAACAGAACCCGGAATTAACACAAAGAATCTTGTGCTAATGGGACCTAACATGGGAGCGAACAGACAGCAGTACATATCTTTTTCCGGAATGTCGAAATACAGTAAGATAACATGGGATATGTCACATGCACCGCATGTATCTATTGTAAAATATCACAATAAAGCTAGCATAGTGGGAAACAAGGCAGGTTCAGGTGTGATTAAGGCAACTGTTGATGGAAAAAAATATAATGTAAATTACACAGTTTACAATCCTAAATTTAAGTCAATTAAAGCTGTTTTAGCAAAGAAGAAAACAACAACGATTAAAATTGATGGTATTACAGGCCTTACACCTACATATAAAAGTAGAAATACTGCAGTTGCAACAGTTGATGCTAACGGAAAAATCAAAGGAAAAGGTTCAGGGGTAACATTTGTAGATGTGAAACTTGGTAGCTATACAAAGACATATCGTGTGGAAGTTGCAGCCACAGGTATGAAAACAATAATTTCTAAAGCACAGAAAATCGTTAATACTTGGAAATACAATCAGGGAAAACGTATGCAGTATGGGTATTATGATTGTTCATCATTAGTATGGAAGGGATATCAGGTATACAAAAATTACAACAAGAAGTTGGGTAGCACTTCCTGGGCATATACAGCAGGAGAGTTATTTGACTACTTAAAAGGTAAAAATCAGATAGTATACTACGGTTATATAGGATACAACTATATGAAACCAGGTGACCTTATTTTCTATGGCGATTACAATAGTGCGGTAATGTATAGCACACCTGGAAGAACATTAGATATTTACCATGTGTCAATGTATGCCGGAAATGGTAAAGTTGTAGAAAAAGGTGGTAAAACAATAAATTATAACAACACAAAACACATTGTTGGAATAGGAAGGGTAGTTAAATAGTGGAGTACGATATTGGAAATATAGTAACGCTAAAAAAAGGCCATCCCTGTGGAACAAACCAATGGAAAATCATACGAACAGGGGCGGATTTTAAATTGAAGTGCTGTGGATGTGATAGAATAGTAATGATTCCGCGGAAAACATTTGAAAAAAGTGTAAAAAAGATAATTTCGGAATAATACCTTAAGTGAATTTCGAAGTTCTGTTTTATGCAACCAATCCAGAAGTTAGTTTTGCATTCAACCAATTAATTATAATTAAATAAGTTTTAATTATAATCAATTGAAAATTAAATACACAAAATTAAACAAAATGTAGAAAAGTCCTTGATTTAGGGACTTTTTTATGTTATTATGTGTATTCGTGAAAAAAATAATTTTTCCTTGCTTTTTTACTTATAGGTAGAAAGGCCAGAGACCAAAAGGAGGTAAACGCATGAACAAATATGAGATGACAGTTGTTATTAGTGCAAAACTTGAAGAAGAAGGAAGAACTGCAGAACTTGACAAGGTAAAAGCTTTTGTTGAAAAGTTTGGTGGTACTATTGCTAACATTGATGACGCTGGAAAGAAGAAATTCGCTTATGAAATCCAGAAGATGTCAGAAGGTTACTATTACTTCATCACATTTGATACTGATAATGTAAACGCTCCAAGCGAAATAGAAAGCCAGCTTCGTATTATGGAAAATGTCCTTAGATTCATGACTGTTGCAGTAGAAGCATAGTTAAGATAGAGAGGTATTTAATATGAACAAGGTTATACTAATGGGTCGTTTGACTCGTGATCCTGAAGTTAGATATTCAACATCAGGTGACAATCAGTTAGCTATTGCTAGATATACATTAGCAGTAGACAGAAGATTCAAAAGAGATGGAGAGCAGACAGCAGATTTTATCAGATGTGTAGCATTTGGTAGAAGCGGTGAGTTTGCAGAAAAGTACTTCCATCAGGGAACTAAAATCGTAGCAGAAGGTCGTATTCAGACTGGAAGTTATCAGGACAAAGATGGTAAGACAGTTTACACTACAGAAGTAATTGTAGAAAATCAGGAGTTTGCAGAAAGCAAAGCAGCGTCTGATAATAACGCAGGATTTGCTCAGGCACCTGCAGCGTCAGCACCAACAGCTCCAGCAGGAGATGGTTTTATGAACATTCCTGATAATGTAGACGATTCAGGATTACCATTCAACTTTTAATTAAATTAGGAGGTCAAGTTATGCCATATAATAAGAGTGAAAGACCAGATTCTCCAATGAGAAGAAGAGGCGGTCGTAGAAGAAGAAAAGTTTGTGCATTCTGTGCAAGCGAAAATAAGGCAATCGATTATAAAGATGTAGCAACATTAAAGAGATACGTATCTGAAAGAGGAAAAATTCTTCCTAGAAGAATGACAGGTACATGTGCTAGACATCAGAGAGCTCTTACAACAGCAATCAAGAGAGCTAGAAATATCGCATTAATGCCATATACAGTAGAATAAAATAATGATTTTTAAAGGCTTTCCCGAATGTGGGAGAGCCTTATTTTTATGGTTTGACACCAATTTGACACCAATTGAAAAAGAAAAGGATGTATCGCCCAACATTTAAATCAATTTGATCAGACTGAAAATTGTGATTATGTTGCTAAACTGATGAAGTTTTTAAACAGTTCTTCATCTTTTAATGTATATAATTTTAAACAGTTATTGTCGGACATACAGTTAGAATCAGTCAGTACACAATCAAGTAAAAAACAAAATATAAATGTACAAAAGCAAAGTTCTAATATTTCTTCTAAAACACAAAAAGCTGAGCCGATAGTTAATAGAACTGATGTGAATAGTGTACAACAGCCGAAAGTAAATTCGATACAAAAAGAACCTGTTGTAAGACAGAACATACCTGATAACAGAATATCTGTACCACTAGTACAACCTCCGGTGTCATCAATGAAAGTAAAGCAAGTAGCAATAAAGAGTACTTTTTTTTTCAACGATGGTATGAAATGCGTTATTATGTGGTCGAAACTGTGCAAATATAGTAAGATAGAAGTGATAGAAAATATAGAATAATACAGTAAAGGAATACATTTGAATACGTTAATGAAAAAGAAAAACGAATCCAGTGAACAGTTGAATATCCAGCTCTTTTTGCTATGTATGCTCGCGGCATTGCTCTGTCGCAGATTAGGAAAAATAAGTTCGCTCCGCATTATATGTGGTATGCTGCGGACAATGATCTACGTTGGAGTATATATCGGATGGGGCATCAGCATTTATAAAAGAGTTATTCAGAAATCGGTGCGGAATGTATTGATTTTTATAGCAGAATTGATCATATTCTGGTTTGTTGTGCGCACGACAAAATATTTTTTCACAATGGATAACCAGATCGCGCGTTACTTGTGGTATAGCTATTACATACCGATGTTGTTCATTCCTGTAGCAGTATTGCAGGCAGCATTCTTTCTCGGAAAGTCGGAAGAATATCGGTTGCCTAAATGGTTAAAAGGAGTATATATTCCAACAGCTGCCTTAGTTCTGCTTGTGCTGTCCAATGATTTGCACCAGCTCGTATTTTCTTTTCCGGTAGGGTCTGCGTGGTCAGATAGTCATTATACATACGGATGGGGCTATTATGTGGTGTTGGTTTGGGAAGTAGTCTGCGCTCTAACTGCTTTTGTTCTAATGATTTACAAGTGCAGGCATTCACAGAAAAAGAAATACCTTCCCCTTTTGGGAATCGGCGCTGCAGTTCTCTATGCAGTGCTTTTCATAAGCGGTGTGGCGTGGGTACAGGAAATTGGTGGAGACATTACCGCTGTCTTATGTCTGTTTTTCGTTGGCATACTGGAAAGCTGTGTGCGCTGCGGATTGATCCAGACAAATACTGGGTACGATCAACTGTTTGAAGTCTGTACATTGGGTGCTCAGATCACGGATCAGAATTACAACGTTTGTTATGCGTCTGCGAATGCAATGCCATTATCGAAAAAGACGATGAAGGATGCGGTGGAGAAGGATGTGGTGATCGATAAAAAGACGCGGATCCAGAATCGAACAATTCGTGGCGGTCATGTTCTCTGGCAGGAAGATATGGAAGACATTATTAAGCTTCTTGAGAGAATGGAAGAAAATAGAAAGACGATCGAAGAAAGTAACTGTATCGAGCAGGAAAATTATCAGACGAAGGCAGCCATCAATATGCTGCGTGAGAAAAACCGCTTATTCGACAAACTGCAGACACAGACTGCCAAACAGATCAATCTTTTAAATGAATTGCTCAACCGTTACGAAGAGGAAGAAGAGCTGGAGAAAAGCCGTAGCCTTTTAGTGAAAATCAGCCTCATTGGAACATATATAAAAAGACGCGGAAATCTAGAGTTTATCGAAGAAAAATCAAAAGTATCAGACGTTGTCGAGCTGGAAGCCTGTATAGAGGAATCCTTTTCCAGTTTACGATTGTTAGATATTGACTGCGCATGCTCATTCCCGGAAGGGGAGAAAATCTATGTAAGAGATGCTGTTGTTATGTATCAATTTTTTGAAAATGTAGTGGAAAAATGTGTAGACAGCTGCGCTTCGGTGTGGATAAAGCTCCGCAGTCAGAGTGAGGATATTCTATTCTGTATGGAGATCGAAAGCGAAGCCAATCTTGCCTGTTTTTCAGAAATGGCACAGTCCTGCACATGCGAAGATGGCATATGGCGATTTGTATTTACAGTGGAAAAGGCAGGTGAATCGTAATGCATACATTTTTGATGCTGGCAATATTATTAAGTCTCGTGGCGAGTTTGATCTTGCTTCTTGTTTTCCACGATATGAAGATCGACAATCGAAAGTGGCATATGAATATCGCAATCTTCGTATTTTTGTTTCTTCTTGTAAATGCATTGGCCTATTCTTACGAGGCAGAGCGAGGAAAACCAGCTTATTTTCAAATGCCGGATGTCTCACTGTGGATTTGGTGGTGCATCGTCGGTGTGATCGATGGATTGCTTATCTGGGAAGGATTTTGGCTGCATCGTACAAGAAAAGAAAAAATCCGACAGAATTCTATTAAAGAGGCGATGAATGTATTGCCCATTGGAATCTGTTATTTTACAGAAGATGGATATGTGAAACTTTGCAATGAACAGATGTATCGCCTATTTCAAACAATCGCTCACAGAGATTTGCAAAAGCAAGAGGAATTAAAAGAGGCACTGTGCCTGTGTGAGCGTTATGGTGTGAGCCGGATTAACAACAAAGAAATCTACCTTTTTCCTGACGGGAAGGCATGGAGCTATCGGGAAAATGAAGTGACAGACCGGAAAGGAAAGGCTTATACAGAAGCTATTTTCCTGGATATTACAAAAAAATATGAAGAAAAAATAAATCTGACAAAGCAGACCGAACAGTTAAAAGAAATAGCAAAAGAACTCCGCTATCTGTCGGATAATGTGTTAATCTTGACGCGTGAACGTGAAGTACTTGCGGCAAAGACAAAGCTTCACGATCAGATGGGAGCCGGACTGACTGCGATCCGACAGAGTCTGACACAGGAGAATGCAGATGATAAAGAGGAGGTGCGCTTATTTCGCCACGCCGTAAATGCAATCTGGAACGACAACCAATATCCGCTGGAAGAAGGCGATTTTGAAAGATTTCTGCAGGATGCAAAGACACTTGGCGTAGAAGTGGTGTGTGTGGGAGATTTGCCGGAGTCAGAGGAACTGGCTAGTATCTGCATCCTTGCAATGCGCGAGTGTCTGACAAATGGCGTCTGCCATGCCGGTGCGACAGAGCTCTCCATCCAGATGCAAAATGAAAATCATCAATACAGCATTTGCATCACAAATAATGGAGCAGCGCCGGATAAAGAGATCGTTCCAAAAGGCGGATTGTATAATATTTCCCGACATGTATTTGACTATGGTGGAGAAATGCGAATACAGTCATTTCCGTACTTTGCGTTGACGATTACATTTCAAGAGGAGAGAGCATGAAACAGGTATTAATTGTAGAGGATCAGAGGATGCCCCGTGAAAATATGGAGAGAGTAATCTCAGAGAGCAATAATTATGAGTTTGCGGCAAGCGTAAATGGGGCGGATGTCGCCCTTGCTATATGTAGAAGACAGCGGATCGACCTTGTGTTGATGGACGTATGCACAGCTGGAAATAAAGATGGGATCGAAGCGGCAGCAGAAATAAAGGCAGAGTTTCCAAATATAAAAATCATTATCGTAACTTCCATGGTGGAAGTCGGATATTTGCAGCGGGCAAGAGAGGCGAAAGTAGACAGCTTCTGGTATAAGGATATTAGCCCTGAGCGATTGATTGATGTGATTAATCGGACGATGGACGGGGAAAGTGTATTTCCAGATAAAACACCCAGCGTACAGCTTGGTCTCGCGGATAGTTCAGAATTTACCAATAAAGAGATAGAAGTGCTTCGCTTTGTGTGCGATGGGCTTGAGTACAGCGAGATCGCAGAGCGGATGAACATTTCCGTAAGAACGGTGAAATTCCATGTCTCTAATATTTTGTCAAAAACCGGTTATGCCAATAAGACGCGGCTGGCGATCGCAGTGACAAATAAAAACTTTATCATTCCCAGTAGCTGGGAAAAAATTCAATAATATTCGCACTTTGTTCAGAAAATATTTGTTTACATACTGAAATTTTCAGTAAAATAACGAAAACCTGTCCTTGAGTACAGGGTAAAAAACGAATGCATTTGTTATACTTTAACTAGAAAAATTGTGTCGTTTTTAAAAGATACTCTGGAACTTATTAAAAGAAGATAAGAAGGAGGGACAAGTTATGAGGAAATTAAAGTCGAAACGAATAGGTAACTATTTACTGAAGGGATTGCTGATATGCGCCCTGGTTGTAGGTGGCTGGTTCACAGCTGATATTGGAGCGAAAGCGGAATCTGTTACGCACTCAGTGGAATTTAAATCTGAAGAATCACAAATAGTACAATTTGAGAAAACAGATGGGCCTGAACAGCATATTGAAGTAACAAATAATACACAGCGGCCGATGAAAGTAACATTTTCGCACAATATTCCTATACGGAATTACCATACGAAATTATGGATAGGCGGTCATGAAGTTGCCAGCCGTATGGCTACAGCAGTAAAGGATGCAAATGTACTTTATTTATATCCGTGTCAGTGGGTAGAAAAGGCCTGTGAAGTGGTATTTACAAAAGATGCAGCAGCTTATACGGATATTACTATCAGCGCAGAATTCATTGATCAAAAAATCGGATTCAAAGAAGACGAGATTGGTCTTACAAAAGATACAGCATATGAGATTCCGTTATCTGGACATCCGTACAGTCTTTATGAAGGTCTGACAGGAACGGGAACAGATGAACGTTGGTACAAGTTTAATGTTGCAGACAAAGCAGTGATTGATCCAAGCTTCCACCTTGTTAACACAGAAAGAGCAACTTATTTCGGACAGAATCGTACGTTCATTCGTGTCTATGACTCTAATAATAATCAAATCTATAGCGAAGGATCCTCACAATACAATGGCAAAGAGGCGTGGGAGCCTGGAGCAAAGGTACTAACGCGTGGAATATATTATGTATGTATATCTACTAGCAAAGGTGCTTATTACCCGGCAATTTTTGATTTTAATCTGAATGGACATAACTATATTTCGGCTGAGAAGATTAAATGTTCTCATCAAGAAGTAAAGAAATCACAGTTAGGAAACATAAAAGTCGTTGCAGAGACGGTACCTGCAAATTCCGATGATAAAATCGTAGAAGTATACGATCATATTTCTGGAAAGACATGGAACTATAACAGCAACAAGGTTGCTCATGGCGAAGTTCCAATCTATAATATTAAAGCTGGTAGACAGAGTTGGCTTACCTTCAAAACAAAGAATGGAAAGACTTATACAACAAATCTTTATGTACCAGCAGAGAAATTAAAAAAACCTACAGTAGTGACTTATTATAATTATGCAAAAGTAACCGTAGGATCCACGAAGATGATGGGTACAAATGCTAGAATTCAGATTTATAAAGGTGGTAAGTGGACAACTGTAAAAACGGTGAAAGATTATAATTGTTATAAAGCAATTACAGTAAAGAATCTGAAACCGTTGACAACTTATAAGTTCCGTACGCAGGCTTATGCGAATGGAACAACCGGTACACCGTCTGACGTAGTGACATTGAAGACTGGTTCGGCAGTGAAACCGGCTGTGAAGTCTATTAAGATTGTACAGAAGAAAAAGATAAAAGTAAGAGGTTGGACATCTCCAGGACACTGGAGTGGAAATTACTGGTACCCACCGGTTTACCATAAACCGTACACATGGACAAAATACAAAGTAAAAGTAACATTGAAGAAGAAAGTTCCGAAGATCGGCGGTATGAGGATTGGTGATACATGGACAAAAGGCAATAAGAAAAGCTACACTGTATGGCTGCCAAAGGGAGCACAGACTGGTAAGAAGCTGAATATTTATATGAATACAGGATTAAGTAAGAGCAATGGTCAGGGACCGCAGATTAAAAAAGTGATCAGAGCGAAGTAAAACTTCCTAAATAAAACACATCCCTGGACGGAACAAATGTAAAAACAAGTGTAAAAATAAAGTAAATACATAGTGAGAAAACGAAAAACCCGACGGTCTTGTGATCGTCGGGTTTAGCTTTCTTCAGGCGCATCTGTCGAAAAATTGTGGTTTAGAATTTTGTCGATGGAGCGGTTTGTTTCATGATATTCATTTATCAGATAAGAAAGTCGCTCTTCACCGGAAGCTTCCAGATGATTGGTGCTATGTCAAGATTTAGCACAAAATAAAATGAGAAGTTCTGTCAGCTAAGCAGCCGGCAGAGATTTAGCCCTCTCGTACAATTTTTCAAATTCGTCAGGAGACATATACTCACAATGATATAATAGGTATGTATCCTCCTGAGATTGGAGGAAAAAATGCCTGAGAAAAGAAAAAAAGGACAACACTTAACCGGGGAAAACAGACAGGAGGATACGAAAAGGATAGCCAAATCCAAAGGCATCCAGAAGTTACTCTTGCATTCAACTCCTTGAAATTTTTTCGAGACCTTTTTCCACCCCACACCGTCTAATTAATGTATACAAAAAAAGATGATCATCAGGAAGGACGTACAAACAGTATGAAAAAAGAAAAGTTAGGTGAGACAATAATTGAGTCTCAGGAAAAACTGTATCATATAGCAAAGTCAATGCTTTTTGACGATGAAGATTGTGCCGATGCAATTTCTGAGACAATTGTTAAAGCTTTTAGTAAAATCCACACACTCAAGTCAGAGGAATATGTAGATACATGGTTGGTAAGAATCCTAATAAATGAGTGCTACAACGTTATCAGACAGAAGAAAAAAGTAGTGTCATTAGAGGATTATATGATGAAAAGTCAGACGACAGAGCATAAGGATTATACGGATTTGTACAATGCAATCGGACATCTAAGTGAAAATGAACGTATTTGCGTATCGTTATATTATTTAGATGGTTACAAAGTTAAGGATATTGCCGAGATATTGAAAACAACAGAAAGCGCTGTAAAAAATAGATTGACAAGAGCCAGAGCAAAAATGAAAAATGAATTAAAGGAGGCAGAATAAATATGAAGTTGGAAGATTTACAAAGCCAGTTTCCTAAAATGCCCGAAAGTATGAAAGTGATGGTGGAAAAAGAAGTGAATAAACAGATAAAAACAAAGAGAAAATATGCTCCAAAGAGAGTGGCAGCAGTTGCTTTAGTGGCAACAATGGCTGTGGGAACAACGGTATTTGGTGGTTCAAAAATTGCAAACATGTACTCACATAAAGTAAATAAATATGCAGTTAAAGTACAGACAGATGACACAAAAAAGGCTACTAAAACTGAAAATCTTAAAATTAAAAATGTAAGTCTAAAAATGAACTATCTTCCTGAAGGTGTTGTGAGAAACAGCGAGGATGGAAAATTTAATTTAAAGGGTGATGTAAACCAAAAGGCGATAACTCCTACAATTTACAAGATGACAGAAGGGAATGACAAATTCAAAATTTTAGATACAAACGTATTAAAGAAAGAAGACCTGAAAATAGGCGATAACGATGGCGTTTATGTACAAACAACAAAAATGAATGATGAAAGTTATTCCATGGATAAGATAATGTACATTAACTTTGAAAAACAGCATTATGTAGTCCAGTTAAATCTAGGTGAAGATATTTCAAAAGATGAAGCCGTTAAAATAGCCGAAGGTGTACAACTTGTTGAATCAAAAGTAGCTGACAGAGCGGTTGTAGATTACAGTGACAGTGTGGCGCAGGGAAAACTTGAGGCAGCAGACACTACAGCTAAAGTTACAAGTGTGGATAAGGCTAAAGTTAATTTAACTAAGGTTGGCGGTAGCTTTAAGGAAAGTGGGGCTGATGATGAAAATAAACTCCTAACTGGCAAGGTTACAGATGTAAAAATTCTTGATAACCTTAACATTTTAGGAGCTGATAAGAAAAACTATAGCGAGGTAATTGATTCAAAAGGAAATCTTTTACAGGACACAATTAAATACTACAAGAGTGGGGATGGTGAAAATAGTATAGATAAGGTTGTTAAGTCACGCAAGGTTAATCAGAAATTTATTTATGCAACTGTTCAGTACACAAACAATACAAACAAGACCATTAGAGATTTTTGCTATGGTGCTAATGTAATGTATTTAGAGGATAGCGGTGACAACATTGAACTTTATGAAGAAACTCCGGGTAAGAACGACAAGTGGGATTTCATTGAGAAAACATCAGCGTATAGTTTTGATGAGATGATTTACTGGGATGTGAAGAATAATGGTATCCACAATTCAATTGCTGCAATCAAACCGGGTGAAACTAAAACAGTTCATATGGGATTTATTGTGGACGAGGATATGCTTAAATACACTGTATTGAATTTTACAGATGAAAAAACCGACTTAAGTGACAATGTTATCTCAAACGGACTTGTTGACATTAGACAGTAGAACGGAAAATGAAAAGGGATAATGAAAACTTACAAAAACAAGCTGAAAAAATACTTTAATAAATCTGGAAAGACAGATACCGGATTTATTAAAAATAGGGGAGATACTAGATTTATCAAAACCGAAAGGAAAAACTAGAGGGAGAATAAAGACAAAAATAATAAGAATAAAGAATAATAATAAGCAGGGCAGCATAGAATGTAGAGTGACATTTTAGACTGCTTTCGTAGAAAGGGGAAGCTTAGGCTTCCTCTTTTTATGTTATACACATGTCAGATTATGTATAAAAATAGAGAAACAAAATAAAAAAATAAACAGAAAAACAGAAAAGATTCAACAAACTTTGTTAAAAAAATATCTATTATAGATTTTTGAAAAAAAGAGTTCTATAATAGTAAATCGAGGTGTTATAAATGAGAAAGAAAGTATGTATATTGGCTATTTCAGCGATGACTATATGTTCCGTACCGGTTTCGGCAAATACTCATACTATATCCACAACTCAGAAGGTATTGGAACATTCATCTGAGAATCAAATAGTCGATGATGGCGTTTTTGAAGTAGACAAGGTATCAGAGAAGAAGATTATAAAGTTCTACAAGAAAAATTCCAAAAAGAAAAAATTAACAAAAATTGATAAATATAAATTAAAAGTAGAAGATTTAGGAATTGTTAAGAATTCAAGGGATGACGATTTTACAAAGATTAAGTCAGAGGATAATAAAAAGTCAAAAACAGCAGGCTATATCAAAAACAATTCGGCTGTTAAAGTAATTGAGTATTCTAACAATTTTTACAAAATAAAATCAGGAAAAGTAACAGGCTATATTGGTGAAAAAGATTTATTGGTAGACAAAGAAGTAGAGCCTTTTTTGCTGAAAAATAAAAACGTTACAGCAAGTTTCCATAAAGGAAATACAAACTTAAGAAACAGTGAGAAAAGCAAAAGCACTGTAATTGGTGTTTGCTATAAGAATAGTGAGTACCCAATTGTTAAGTTTTCCAAGGATTATAAGAAAGCAGAAATTAAAAGAAGCGAAACTGTAACAGGTTGGGTTTCGGTGAAAGAAATTAATATTGGAATCGAATCTCATAAGGCAATGACCACGAAAGCATACAAAGAGTATGTTGCAGCAGAGAAGAAAAAAGAGCAGGAAGCTTTAGATCAGGCTTTGAAGCAGGCAATTAATGCAAGTATTGGTACAACGGGCAATAGCTTGGTTGACGCATCAATTTCTTTGATTTCACATAATGAATCGGGAGATTTTAGAGCCGCAAGAAACAAGTTGTCAAGATTTGCAGGCGAAAAGACAATTACCGTTGGCGCATGGCAGTGGTATGGCGAGAGAGCTCACAATCTTTTGAAAGAAATATATGCTGCTGATAAGGATAAAGCATTTAATCTTGCAAAAAGCGTTTATTATGGCAAAAAGCGAGAAGAAAATGCAAAGAAATTTATTGCAGATATCACTTCATCAGACAACTGGGAAAGTACAAAGCGTAAATTTACTGACAAGGAAATTACGGTTGTAAAAGCACTTCTTGGAAGTGGAAATGGCGTTGCGGTTCAGAAATCGCAGGTGAAAAAAGACGTTAATAACATTGTAAGTATTGCAAAGAATACATATAAATTAAAAAATCCGGCGCTTGTTGTATATTTCGCAGATATGTTTTGGCAGAGCCCTAATACGGCAAGAGAAGTGGCAAAACAGACAATAGATTATTTCAAAGGTACAGACAAGTTGAATGCAGACAAAAATGGATTAGCAAAAATGCATGAGTTTGCAACAAAAAGTTCAACTTTTGGAAAATTTTCAACAAGACGCAATTATACATATTCTGCATGTAAAAAACTTAATTCAGGTACTGTGGATACAATAGCGATTGAGAAAAAGAAGCAGAAACTAGCCGAGGAGAAGGAAAAGAAAGCAGAAGAAAAGAAGAAACGTCAGGAAGAAAAAGCCAAAAAGAAATTAGAGCAAAATAAAAAACAGAAAAAGCTCGAAAAAGAGCAGAACAAATAAGAAAATAACTAATATTAGGGAATCTCCCAAAAACGTAAAGCAATAAAAAAGAGATGCTGCTAAGGTTAAAAACTTAGCGGTGTCTCTTTTTTTGAACTAATAATAAACAAGGGGCGACCGATTAGGTCGCCCCTCCATATTACCTTGAAGAACCATTACATCTTCATAAGATCTTCCTGTGAAACTAATTTCACACCATTCTTTTTCATAATGGCTGCAACTTTGTCATTGTTTTTAACACGACAAACCATAAGTGCATCGTCAGTTCCTCTTGCAAGGAATGTGTAAACATATTCAACACTTACACCAGCTTCTGCAAGAATGTTCATTGTTTTTGCCATGGCACCTGGTTCATCGGGAATTTTCATACCAACAACCTGTGTAAGATTGCAAATCCAATCGTTATCTTTTAACAATGTAAGTGTATCTAATGGCTTATCCACAATTATTCTAATAATACCAAAATCGCTTGAATCAGCAATTTCAAAAGCACGCATGTCAACGTGATTATCTGCTAAAAAGTTTGTAAACTTGGCAAGGTTGCCTGGTTTATTTTCTATAAAAACTGAAATCTGATTTATATACATAACTGACCTCCTAAAATATTAAATTTTTCTCTTGTCAATAACACGAACAGCTTTTCCTTCTGAACGGGCAATTGATTTTGGCTCTACTAGTTTTACCTTTGCATAAATTCCAAGCATGCTCTTAAGGGCGGCAACAATATCTTTTTCTTTTGTTTCAATGTCGCTAATTGTGTCAGAGAACATTTCAGGAGTCATTTCAACTAAAACTTCCATTGTATCGCTATTGTTTACGCGGTCAACAATAAGCTGATAGTTTGCAGGCATGCCCTGTTTAATAAGAACTTCCTCAATTTGTGAAGGATAAACATTAACGCCTTTAATAATAAGCATGTCATCTGAACGACCCATAAGTCTGTGAATTCTTGCATGTGTACGTCCGCATTTACATTTTTCTCTTGTAATGTATGTAATATCTTTTGTACGATATCTGATAAGTGGAAAGGCTTCCTTAGCAAAACTTGTAAATACTAATTCGCCGATTTCTCCATCAGGAAGTGGTTCAAGTGTATCAGGATCAACTATTTCAGGAATAAAATAGTCTTCGCAAACATGCATGCCTTCCTGAGCTTCACATTCAAAAGCAACACCTGGCCCTCCAATTTCTGTTAGACCGTAAATATCGTACGCTTTGATGCCAAGCTTTTCTTCCAAACTGTGTCTCATTTTTTCAGACCATGCTTCTGCACCGAAAATACCGGCTTTTAATTTGATTTGATCTTTGATTCCCCGCTCTTCAATTGATTCTGCCAAATATGAAGCATAACTTGGTGTACAGCAAAGAATAGTTGAACCTAAGTCTGTCATAAACTGAAGCTGTCTGTCTGTGTTCCCTGATGACATAGGAAGAGTCAGGGCTCCAACTTTATGAGAACCACCGTTTAATCCAGCACCACCTGTAAAAAGTCCATAACCGTATGAAACGTGAACTACATCTTCGTCTGAACCACCTGCGGCAACAATTGCTCTTGCACAACCGTTTTCCCATTTGTCAATATCTCCATGTGTGTAGAAGTCAACTACTCGTTTTCCGGTTGTACCTGAAGTTGACTGAATTCGCACACAATCCTTAAGAGGAAGTGCCATTAAGTCATATGGGTAAGCATCTCTTAAATCATCCTTAGTTAAAAAAGGTAATTTTGAAATGTCATCAATTGACTTGATGTCATCAGGAGTAACTCCTACAGCTTCCATTTTTTTCCTGTAAAAAGGTACGTTTTCATATACTCTTTTTACTACATCTAAAAGTCCGTCGTTTTGCCATTGATTAATCTGCTCTCTTGAGGCAGTTTCAATATCTTCTTGAAAATATTTTCCCATTGTTTAAGTTCCTTTCCTACGTTCATTTTGTAGTAAAATTTTTTGAAAAATTAACTACACATAGTAATTTAATTGTAACTTATTTAGCGCGTTAAAGCAATAAATTACAAAGGGTAAACATAACCAAAAAAAGTTTGAAAATTTATAATAATTATCCAATAAATTTTATATTAAATATGGGAAAAAGATTTTATAGTGTTAAAATATAGTGCGTGATAAAAATACAGTGTTGGGATTAGCGCATTCGGCACCAATAATGTCTCTGGCGACATTATTTCTTTAAAAAAAGTAATAAAAAGTATTTTATATTTAAAAATAAAAACGTTACAATTACAGACCGACATTATGTATAATGCCTTTTCACGCTAATAAAAAACAGAAATAAAAATGTTTTCGGAAAAGCGGCAAATCCACGCTAATAAAAACATTTTTCTGCCCATAAAATCTAGTAATTCCCATTTCCCTATGATATAGTGATTTATAGATATTTAGCGTGAGATTTTTAATGAAGAAATCATTGAATTTAATTATGTTAAGGGATAATAAAGTTGGAGGAAAATTGAATGAGCGAGAATTTAAGGGGCGTTCCTGTTAAGGGATTCGCAGAAAAAAGCCGAGAAGCGGCAGTTGAAGGCATTGTTTTACTAAAGAATCAGGACAAGGTACTCCCATTTTCAACAGAGGATAAGATTTCAGTTTTTGGTAGACCACAGCTAGAATATTATAGAAGTGGAACCGGTTCAGGTGGAGCTGTTCAGGTAGAATATGCTACAAATATTATAGATGGTTTCAAAAACAGCAATCTTAATATTAATGAAGAACTTGCAAATGATTATGTAGAATGGCTTAAGGACCATCCATTTGACAATGGTGGCGGCGGCTGGGCTTGCGAGCCTTGGTTCCAGAAAGACATGGACATTACTGTAGAGTACGCAAAGAAACAGGCTCAGGTATCAAACAAGGCTGTTTACATTATTGGACGTACAGCAGGAGAAGACAAAGATAACTATAACGGAGCGGGAAGTTATTTATTAACAGAAGAAGAAATTTCTAATATTAAAAACATAACAGAAGCATTTGAAGATGTAGTAGTTGTGTTAAATGTTTCTAATATAATTGATATGAAGTGGGTTAATAATCCACAGTTTAACGGCAAGGTTAAGGCAGTAGCATACGTTTGGTCAGGTGGTATGGAAGGTGGAAACGCAGTTGTTGACGTCCTTTCAGGAAAAGAGACACCAAGTGGTAAGTTACCTGACACAATTGCTGAGAACCTTGAAGATTACCCATCACATGAGAATTTCGGAAATCCACTTACAAATCTTTATAAAGAAGATATTTATGTTGGTTACAGATATTTCGAAACTTTTGCACCTGAAAAGGTTGTCTATGAATTTGGCTTCGGACAGTCATACACAACATTTGATATTGAAACTTTATCTGCAAAGGTAGAAGACGAAAAAGTTAAACTTCAGGCGAAAGTTACAAACACAGGTGATACATATTCAGGAAAAGAAGTTGTTCAGGTTTACTACAGCGCACCACAGGGCAAGTTAGGAAAGCCTGCAAAAGAACTTTGTGCTTATGTTAAAACAAATAAGCTTGCACCATCAGAAAGCCAGACAGTTGAAATTGAATTTGCTGTAAAAGACATGGCTTCCTATGATGACAGTGGAGTTACAGGAAATAAGTCCAGCTACGTTTTAGAAGCAGGTGACTATGTAATATATGTAGGTAACAGTGTAAGAAACGTAAAAGAAGTTCTTACATACAATGTTGAAGAATTAGTAGTTACAGAGCAGTTATCAGAAGTTTGTTGCCCAAATGACGAAAACTTAACTATTTTAAAACCGGGCAAACAGAAGGCTGACGGAACTTTTGAAAAAGAATACATCCCTTCACAGAAGCCAACAGTAGACATGACAAAGAGAATTGAAGATAATTTACCAGAAACAATGGAAATTACAGGTGATAAGGGAATTACTCTTCAGGATGTATATGAAGGAAAGAACACAATTGAAGATTTTGTAGCACAGCTTTCAGTTGAAGAATTAGCACAGATTGTAAGAGGCGAAGGTATGAGTAACCCTAGAGTAACTCAGGGTACAGCTTCAGCTTTTGGTGGAATTTCAGATGCATTATTTAATTATGGAATTCCTGCAGCATGTTGTGCAGATGGACCAAGTGGTCTTAGATATGACGGAAAAGCTACACAGCTTCCAATTGGAACAGCTCTTTCAGCTTCATGGAACGCCCCATTAGTAAGAGAACTTTACACAATGGAAGGTGAAGAATTAAGAGCAAATCAGATAGATACTTTACTTGGACCTGGTGTAAACATTCACAGACATCCACTTAACGGACGTAACTTTGAATATTATTCAGAAGATCCATACCTTTCAGCAACAATGTCAGTTGCTTCAACAGGAGGTATTAAGGATGGTGGTACATGGGGAACAATTAAGCATTTTGCCTTAAACGGACAGGAATCACATAGATTTAAGATTGACGCTGTTTGTTCAGAACGTGCAATTAGAGAAATTTACTTAAAGTCATTTGAAATGGCTGTAAAAGAAGGCACTGTAATGACTCTTATGACAAGTTACAATCCTATTAACGGACATTGGGCTGCATCAAACTATGACCTTTGCACAACAGTTCTTCGTGGAGAATGGGGATACAAAGGTATTGTAATGACTGACTGGTGGGCAAAGATGAATGACGTTGCCTTCGGTGGAGAAGAATCAAATCAGGACACAAGAGATATGGTTCGCTCACAGAATGATGTGTACATGGTTGTAAACAACAATGGCGCAGAGGTAAACTCAAACAACGATAATACAGAAAGTTCAGTTGAAGCAGGAACTTTAACAGTTGGAGAACTTCAAAGAGCAGCAATTAACATTTGTAACTTTATTCTTAGTGCACAGGTAATTGAAAGAGAATTAATTGACACAGACGTTGCTAATCATTATCCTTCAGTTCCTGTAAGTGAAGCAAAATATGAACAGTTTAACTTAGCAGAAGACAACAAGGTTATGTTCAACGGTGGCAAGGAAGCAACAATGATTGTAGAAGAAGATGCAGAATACACAATCATTGTAAATATTGCATTTGAGAAATCAAACTTAGCTCAGTCTACTGTAAATGTAAATGCAAACGGCGAGAACATGGTAGTTATTCAGACAAACGGTACAGACGGTAACTGGATTACTCAAAAACTTTGCAAGGTTAAGTTAGACAAGGGTGCATACAATATCAAACTTGAAGATGTTTTAGCTGGAATTAAGGTTAAATACATGCAGTTTAAGAAACTTAAAAGAAAATAAATTTAGATAAGCCATATATCAAAAAGGAGAGGTCCCTTCAAAACAGTTTGTAGTTTTGGAGTGACCTCTTTACGTTTAAAAATGAATCGTTTTTATACGGTTTATCTTTTGTGTATGAAAAATAAAAAAGTAACGTCACTTAAAGGTGCTATAACCATCAATCTTACTTGAAAATAAGCCCTAAATTTTGTATACTTAAAAGAACTGAAAGGTTAGTAAAACGTAGGAGGCAGAAATGATCAAATTATCAAATGGCGGAGCGTATCTCATTAACGGAACAGAAGTTATTGAGGACGGAAACGAAGAACTTTTAAAAAGTAAATTAGGAAGTAAGTATCTTTCAAAAGAAGAAGCAGGCAAGAACACAATTGCTTATGGAATTTTGAAGGATCATAACACATCTGGAAGCATGGACAAGCTTCAGATTAAGTTTGATAAATTAACATCTCACGATATTACTTTCGTTGGAATTATTCAGACAGCAAGGGCGTCAGGACTTGAAAAATTCCCAATTCCTTATGTACTTACAAACTGTCATAACAGTTTATGTGCAGTAGGTGGAACAATTAATGAAGATGACCATATGTTTGGACTTACATGCGCAAAGAAATATGGTGGAGTTTATGTACCACCTCATCAGGCAGTTATTCATCAGTTTGCGAGAGAAATGTTAGCTGGTGGTGGAAAGATGATTCTTGGTTCTGATTCACATACACGTTATGGTGCCCTTGGTACTATGGCAATGGGTGAAGGTGGACCTGAATTAGTAAAACAGCTTCTTTCACAGACATACGACATTAACAGACCTGAAGTAATTGGAATTTACATGACAGGGGAACCTGCAAAGGGAGTTGGACCACAGGACGTTGCACTTGCAATTATCGGCGAAGTATTTGACAAGGGCTATGTTAAGAACAAGGTTATGGAATTTGTTGGACCTGGTGTGTCAAGTCTTAGTGCAGACTTCAGAATCGGTGTTGATGTAATGACTACAGAAACAACATGTTTATCATCAATTTGGAGAACAGATGAAAAGATTAAGGAATTCTATGACATTCATGGAAGAGTAGATGAATACAAGGAATTAAATCCTGGAGAAGTTACATACTACGATGGAATGGTTTATGTAGATTTATCAAAGATTAAACCTATGATAGCAATGCCTTTCCACCCAAGTAACACATATACAATTGAAGAAGTAAATGCAAATCTTGAAGATATTTTAAGAGATGTTGAAAAGAAGGCTTTAGTTTCATTAGATGGTCAGGTTGACTACAAGCTTACTAACAAAATCAGAAACGGAAAGTTATATGTTGATCAAGGTATCATCGCAGGTTGTGCAGGTGGTGGATTTGAAAATATTTGTGCAGCAGCAGATATTCTTGATGGAAAGAGCATTGGTGCTGATGAATTTACACTTAGTGTATATCCTGCTTCAATGCCTGTATACATGGAACTTATAAAGAACGGTGCAGCAGCATCAATTATGGAATCAGGAGCAGTTATGAAAACAGCATTCTGTGGACCATGTTTCGGTGCAGGTGACACACCAAGTAATAATGCATTTAGTATCAGACATTCAACAAGAAACTTCCCTAACAGAGAAGGCAGTAAATTACAGAATGGTCAGATTTCATCAGTTGCACTTATGGATGCAAGATCTATTGCAGCTACAGCAGCCAACAAGGGTTATTTAACAGCAGCTACAGATGTTGATGTAGAATTTAAGAATCGTACATACCACTTTGATAGTAGCATTTATGCAAACAGAGTATTTGACTCACATGGCGTTGCAGACCCTGATACTGAAATTCAGTTTGGACCAAACATTAAGGATTGGCCTGAAATGGTTGCACTTACAGACAATCTTTTACTTAAAGTTGTATCAGAAATTCATGACCCTGTAACAACAACTGACGAACTTATTCCTTCAGGAGAAACATCTTCATACAGATCAAATCCTTTAGGACTTGCAGAGTTTGCACTTTCAAGAAAAGACCCTGAATATGTAGGCAAGGCCAAGGAAGTTCAGAAGGTTGAAAAAGCTAGAGAAGAAGGCAAGTGCATGTGCGATTATTCAGATGAATATAAAGCAATCATGGAAACAATCAAGGGACAGTTCCCTGATGTAAATAAAGACAATGTTGGAGTTGGTAGCACAATCTATGCTGTAAAACCAGGTGACGGTTCAGCAAGAGAACAGGCTGCATCATGTCAGAAAGTTTTAGGCGGCTGGGCTAACATTGCACAGGAATATGCTACAAAGAGATATCGTTCAAACCTTATTAACTGGGGTATGCTTCCATTTATTTATGAACAGGAAGAACTTCCATTTAAGAAAGATGACTATATTTTTGTACCTAACATTGCAGAAGCTGTTAAGGACAAGAAGTCAGATATACCTGCATATGTAGTTGGTGAGGGCGAATTAAAACCATTTACATTAAAGTTAGGTGAAATGACAGACGATGAAAGAGATATTATCTTAAAGGGATGTTTAATCAACTATAACAGAGTATAAAAATCAAACTAATAAAGGGCGTATTGGTGCGCGGGAAGGAAGGCCATATGCAAAATAAAAGAGCTATAACAAAAGACGACTGTTATTTATTTGGAGAAGGTACACACTACGAAATATATGAAAAATTAGGAGCACATGTTACGGAAATTGATGGTGTTAAAGGAACATATTTTGCAGTGTGGGCACCACATGCTACAAATGTTTCAGTCATTGGAGAATTTAATAACTGGATTGGATACGACCATAATATGAAGATGGAGAATGATTCAGGTATTTGGGAACTATTCATTCCGGGAGTAGACGAAGGAGCATTGTATAAGTACGTTATTTCTACTCAAACCGGAGACACTTTATATAAAGCAGATCCTTACGGAAACTGGGCAGAAATGAGACCTGGCAACGCTTCTCGTGTAGCCAATATCGACTCATATACATGGAATGACCAAAAATGGATTAAGGAAAAAGCGTCTGAAAATCATTATGAAAAGCCAATGTCTATATACGAAGTACATCCTGGCTCATGGAGAAAGAACTATAAAGGACCTGACGATGAAGATGGCTTCTATGACTATAGAAGAATGGCTGATGAACTTGTAAAATATGTTGTGGACATGGGATACACACATGTAGAATTAATGGGAATTTTGGAACATCCATTTGATGGTTCATGGGGATATCAGGTAGTAGGTTATTATGCACCTACTTCAAGATATGGAACCCCACAGGATTTTATGTATCTTGTGGATTCATTCCATGAAGCAGGAATTGCGGTAATACTTGATTGGGTTCCTGCACATTTCCCAAGGGATGAACATGGTTTAGCATTTTTTGATGGAACACCATTGTATGAATATGCTGACAGCAGAATGGGTGAACATCCTGATTGGGGCACAAAGGTATTTGATTATTCAAAGACAGAAGTAAGCAATTTCCTTATTGCAAATGCTTTATTCTGGGTTGAAAAATATCATATTGACGGACTTAGAGTTGATGCCGTAGCATCAATGCTTTACCGCGATTATGGTAGAGAAGACGGTCAGTGGATTCCAAACATTTATGGTGGAAAAGAAAATCTTGAAGCTGTAGAATTTTTCAAACATTTAAGCAGTGTTATGAACTACAGAAATCCAAGAGCTTATATTATTGCTGAAGAATCAACAGCATGGCCAAAGGTAACAATGGATCCTAAAGAGGGAGGACTTGGTTTCTCTTACAAATGGAACATGGGCTGGATGCATGATTTCTTAGAATATACTAAGTTAGATCCATTGTTTAAAAAGAACAACCATAACAAGATGACTTTTGGCATGACATATGCATTTAGCGAAAACTTCATTTTAGTTTTATCACATGATGAGGTTGTTCATTTGAAATGCTCTATGATTAATAAGATGCCAGGTTATCCTGCTGATAAATTTAAGAATTTAAAAACTGCATATACATTTATGTTAGGTCATCCCGGACGTAAGTTACTGTTTATGGGACAAGAATTTGCACAGTTACAGGAATGGTCAGAAAGCAGAAGTCTTGATTGGTATTTATTAGACGAACCAGAACACAAGGATATGCAGGATTATGTAAAGAAATTATTGCATTTATACAAAGAATATCCTGCTCTCTATACAGAGACAAAAGGTTATGGTGCTTTCGAATGGATTAATGCAAATGATGCAGACAGGAGTATTTTTAGTTTCATAAGAAAAACAACAGAACCTGACAATAAGAATTCAATTGGTTTTGTTTGCAACTTCACTCCGATAGAAAGACCTGACTACTGCGTTGGAGTACCAAAGGCAGGAACTTATACACGACTTCTTACTACAGAAACAGGAGAAAAACAGGAGGTTACATATAAGGCAATTGAAAGCGAATGTGACGGTATGCCGTTTAGACTTGAAATGCCACTTAGACCTTACGAATCAGTTATTTTTAAATTTCCTGAAGTAGTAAATAAGAAAGTGAAAAAGGAAGAACCAAGTGTTGAATCTAAGCCGGCACAGAAGAAACATACAAAGAAAATGTCTAGAAGAGACAGAAAAAAACAGAAAGCAAAAACAACAAAAGGAAAATAAATTAACTAAAGGGCAGCTTGAACTGCCCTTTCAGTGCCTAAAAAGATAGGTTGAAATAGGAGATATAATGAAAAAGAAGACAACAGTAGTGGTATCTGTTTTGGCAGTAATACTTATAGCAGTTGCAGGTGCAATTGTTTTCAAAAGCCATCAGGATAACACAGCACAAAATAACAATCAAAAAGAAGAAACAAAAATGAAAAAACTTCCTACAATTACATTGAAGTATGGTGATGAAGTTATAGGAAAACTTGACGGTTACACAATGGCAATGGACGAGAGCTTAATGAGAGATGTAATCGTTCCAATTTCAACAAGTCATAAGGTTCCTATGGTTATCAAAACGCAGGGAAACAAAATTAAAACTGTTAAGTATGAAGTAAAAGAATGCAACAACAATAGTCTTGTTGATAATGGTACAATTGAAGATTGGAAAGAAAATGGAGGAACTATTGATTTAACATATCAGGCAAGTGCCATTATGGAACAGGGAAAAGAATATTTCCTTAAATTTATAATCGAGACTGCAAGTGACCATGAAGTATATTACTACACAAGAGCCACAATTATGAATGGGGATAAGATTGTTCCTAATCAGATTAAGTTTGCTAAGAAGTTTAGTGAAAATACATTTAACGAGGAAAAATCAAGTGATGTTGCAGCGTATTTGGAACCAAATTCAAAGTATGCAAGTGACAGTTTAGGTCAGGCTACAATCAGATCAACTTTGGGAATGGTAATTTGGAAAACCTTTAGACCTAAGAAAATAAGTGACGTGGTTGTGTCTGCCAAAGATATTTATATTAAAGACACAGGTGAATCAGGCACATATACTTTAAACTATCAAATTGAGGCTACAAATGCTCAGAAAGTAAAGGAAAAGTATAATGTAGCAGAAACAGTGACTGTTTGGACTTTTAAAGGAAAGAATTATATTCTCGCATACAACAGGGAAGTAAATCAAATCTGGGATTGCAACGAAAATAATGTGGGAAATTCGTTTATCGATTTGGGAATACAGAAACAGACAACTACAGTATATAAGGAAAGTAGCAATCAGCAGTACATTGCCTATGAAATAAATGGCGATGTTTATGTAATGGATATTATAGGAAAAAATATTAAGTCACCATATAAACTTAAGGCAAAGTCTTCAGAGACATTGTATAAGACTAAGGCGAAGGTTGTAAATGTTGATGACAAGGGAAACCTTACGTTTATTATTTATGGTTACAGCACAAGTGGCTATCACAGGGGCAAAAATGGTATTTCGGTAATGGATTATAACTGGGAGAAAAATACCACAACAGAAATTGCCTTTATACCTAGCGATGAACCTAGCCAGATTCTTACAAATGAAATGAAAGATTTATGCTATAAAGGTGACGGAACAGTTTATCTGATGATAAATAATGCAATTTATTATGTAAATCTTAAAACAAAAGAATGGGGAACTTTAGTAGAGAACCTTAATGATGGAAGTTGTGTCTCAACTGATGATGGAAAAGTCATTGCTTACAATACAAATGGAACATTAGATGATAGTGATTCAATAACTGTTGTAGATTTATCAACAGGTACTAAAAAAGAAATAACAGAACCAGGCTACAAAATAACAGTATGTGGTTTTACAGGCGAGAATCTTGTTTATGGTATGGCAAAAGTAAAATCAACAAGAAAGTATGCACGTTTTCCAATTACAACTTTAAAGATTGTTGATAACAAGTTGCAGGAAGTTAAGACATATAAGAAATCAGGGGTAATTTTGTCAAATATTGAGGTGACAGATTCTGTAATCAGTTTTAACAAGTGGAAAAATAATAAGAAAATTGGTGATGACCAGATTCTTAATAATACGGAAATTAAGCAGCCGGTAGCAAAATCAAGCTTTTACATGGATGACATAAAGATGCAGGAGTTGGCGATTGCGTTTACCAACAATTTAGATTCTAATACAGCATTAAAAATAAACAAGCCGTCGAAGGTTACTTTCGACAGTAATGTAGAGGTGTTAAATGCTGATATATACAAAGACACAGAGAACAAATTTTTTGTTTACTCATATGGTAGACTTTACGGAATTTATGATAACAAAAAATCAGCCATAAGCGCTGCAAAAGAAAACTTTGGCGTGATTGTTGATGGCAAAGGAACAAAGATTTGGACCTTTGAGGATAATTATAACAATTAAAAATATGTAAAGTGGTTGCACGAGAATAGTACAATATCTCTTAAGTAGATAAATGAAGAAATCTGCTTAAGAGATATTTTTTCTTAAAAATAGTTTAAATGTTTATGCCAAGTAAAATTACTTCTTAATTTTAACTTTGTATGTTGATGGCCATTTTGAGTACAGAGTTTTGCCATTATAAAATTGTGAATTCTATACTTTGAAGAAGCAGGTACTTTGGCAATTTTTACTGCAAGTTTCTTTGCAGAGAATTTTTTTGTAGCCTATTTCTTTAACAGAACTTGGAATTGCTAAGGGAATATACATAGTCCCCTGATGTAATGTCGGCAGCTTTTGCGGTAAATGACAACCTGTTTATGCCGGAAAATAAAAGCCTGTGAGGAATATAAGTTGCACTTTTAAAATAAAACAACATTTAATATTTAAAAACAAAAAATAAAAACAAACAACATTTTATACTAAAAACATACCTTGCTGGGAAAAAGAAATCCGTATAAAATAGGATTATTAGGGATTTTGCATCTTAATGTACGGGTAGATAAAGTATGAATAAGCTATGGGACTTAATAATGCAAAGAAAACAGAATATGATTATTGGAATATGTGATGACGAAAATGTCATGAGGGAAGCGGAAGAGAAAATTTGTCGCAGTATAATACAGAACTATGGCGACGATATCGTTCAAATCGAAACTTTCTCTGATGGAAAAGAAGTTTTAGAGGGCGAGCATGATATTCTGATATTAGATATAGAAATGGAAGATGTAGATGGAATTGCTGTAAAAAATTATTTTCAAAATAGAAAACAAGAATCAGGTATGCTATACCTTAGATATAACAAAGATACGGAAAGACAAAGGAGGCAAGAAATGCTGGAAATCAAATTAATTGCCGGTGCATTGATTGGAACAGCTCTTAAGATTGCTTGTGATTTTATTGAGCAGAGACTTTTATTAAGAAGGAACATCACGTACAGCCAAAGTAGAAACGAGAGAATTATTTTACATATAATAATGGCATTAGTAGGAGCGATTATTATGTGGAAACAGAATTCTTTGTATACCATAATATACAGTTTCATATTATTAATGATTTGCGAAGTAATCGCTGTGACAGACCTGCATCACAGAATTATCCCCAATGATTTAATACTTGCAATTTTGGCTATTAAGGCAGCTTTTAGTATACCCTATGTTTTAGGAATAGAAGGTTTTCCTGAATTTTCATTAGTTTCTTCATTGCTAGGATTAGTTGCCGGATTTGCAATTTTTTCATTCCCGGCATTGTTGGCTAAGAATGTAGGAGCCGGAGATATTAAGCTGGCAGCAGCAGTTGGATTTTGTTTAGGAATTACTAATTTATTATATGTCATAGTGCTTATGGGAATTTGTGTACTGGCATATACAGTGGTTCAATCCAATATGGCATTTAAGATGGTTATACATGAGATGATTCCAATGGGACCATTCATTGCAGTGGCGATGGTAACCGTAATGAACTTTTGTTAATAGGTTCGATACAACAGAACAAACTGTTGAGAGAATATAGAATTAAAAATATTATCCATATGAGAAATAAATTATGTTAAAGAAATTTTTTTAAGATGAGAGTGGACAGGGAATGGTTGAGTATGCATTAATTATTGCTTTAATTGCAGTAGTTGTTATTGTGGCTATTACAGCATTAGGTGGTGGAATCAAGGATACACTGTCAGGAAAGGAGGCATTCCATTGTTTAGTAAATTAAAGAAAAGTGAAAAAGGTCAGTCAATTGTAGAGTTTGCCCTTGTTTTGCTATTGTTACTAACTTTACTTTGTGGAGTAATTGATTTTGGATGGATATATTCTAATCAATACAGTGTAGAGAACGCATCTTATGCAGGAGCTGGAAATGTAAATACGAATATCACATTACTTTTAACACCAAAACAATGTCTTGTAATGTCAGGAATAAGTAATTTTAACATTAGGTTAAGAGAGAAGACAGATACTACTAAGTAAAGATTTACATAATATTAGAATAAAAAGAAGGTATAACATGAAGCATTATAAAACACTTGCAATGGCATCTATGGAAAATGAAAAAAGCAGAAGAGCTTCTGGACAATGATAGCTTTCAGCATTAGATAAACGATTGAAAGAATTGCTAAATGAAAAAATAATACCTAAAAGTGAAAAATAGGAGATTTAAAAAGAAATATAAAAAGTTTATTATATATAAACGTGGGGAGACCACAGATGAAAAAACTATTTTTAAGGGAGGAAATTTTAATGAATAGTAGAAAACCTGTAGTCAAAAGAGTTATAGCAGTGCTTTTGACTATAACTTTAGTAATGTGTTTATTGCCAGCGAATAATATAGTGCAGGCAAAATCACATAAAGTGAAATTAAGCAAAAAAAACATTACTGTTATGATAGGAAAGAAAAAAACAGTAAAATTAAAGAAAGCAAAGAAAAAAGTTAAATGGAAAATTGTTGCCGGAAAGAAAAATATTTCTATTAAGAAAAAAGGCAAGCTAAAAAATAAATTAATTGTTAAAGGCAAAAAAGTTGGAAAAGCCAAAATAAAGGCAATTTGCGGAAAGAAAAAATACACATTAAAAGTTGTTGTTAAAAAGAAGAAAATACAGAAACCAACAACAAAACCAGGTGAGTCTGTATCAACTAATAGTTCAGAAGTACCTACAACAACAGCTAAAGAACCGGAGGTTACAACAACAGAGAAGGCACCGGAGGTTACAACAACCGTTAAAGAACCGGAAGCTACAACAACAGAGAAGGCACCGGAGATTACAACAACAGCTAAAGAACCGGAAGTTACAACAACAGAGAAGGCACCGGAGGTTACAACAACAGTTAAGACACCGGAGGTTACAACAACAAAGGAATTTTATCAGGAACCTGAAACAGAGCAAAATCCTAAAAATGTGAAAGTGGATACATATTTTAATAAAGTAGATACAGCAAGCTCAACAAAGGTTTCCACAAGTGCATCTGAAGGAATTGAGAATTTATTCGATGGAAACAAGAATACAAAAATGTGCACGATGGATGGATTTCCACTTAGAATATCATGGCAAATGGATAGAGCAACAGTGTTAAAGAAATACACATTAACAACAGCAAATGATGCAGCCACATATTCATACAGAAATCCAAAACAGTGGCACTTATATGGTTCAAACAATGGAACATCATGGACACAAATAGACACAGTAACAGATAGTGGAATCGAGGCGAAAAATTCACAGGATTACACATACGAAACAGATATTCAGGAAGGCTATCAATATTATCTTTTACAAATTGAAAGTAATGGAACAAACTACTATGGTTTTCAATTAGCAGAAATGTCATTGTACGGTGATGTATCTGATGCAAACTATGAAATTGGTGAGGACCTTTCATCGTATTTTGAGTCAGTTTATGCTGCCGGAACAACAGTTAATGGTTATAGTGGAGAAGGAGTAGAAAATTTATTTGACGGAAATACAAGTACAAAATTCTTTGATAATAAGAAGGAATTTAGTATTTCGTGGAAAATGAAGCAACCAACTACCGTTTATGGCTATAGCCTGACAACAGCAAATGACAATGAACAATATAAAGGAAGAAATCCAAAATCATGGATTTTATATGGCTCAAAGGACGGTAACAATTGGGAAACAATTGATGTTGTAAATGATAGTGGCATGGAAGATAAAAACTTTAAAACATATAATTACACGGTTGATAAAGTTGGAACATACCAGTATTACAAATTAGATGTACAAGCTATTTATGGAAGTGGATGTCAGATTTCAGGAATTTCCATGAAAGGTGCAACTGTTAGTCCAAGCAAATATGATATTTTATTTACAGGAGATTGGAAAGATGTTACTGTAGATGGATATTTAGAGGAACTTACAAAATTATTCTACAATAGTTACCCACGTTTATATCAAAGATGGGGTAACGGCACAGAACCAACAACAATTACATTTAAGGCTGATAACAATTATGATGGAGTAGCGTATTGCCAGGGAACTACAGTTTGTGTATCTACAGCATATGCAAACAGTCACCCAACAGATATTGGATTTTTCTCACATGAAATCACTCACTCTGTTCAGCAGTACAGTGGAAAATTAAATTACGGTGATGATGTTGCCTGGTGGACTGAAAACATGGCAAACTATGGTGGGTTCAGATACTTCCACTGGTCAAATCCTAAATATGTTCAGGTATATGAGGCAACAGATACTTCATTACAGGATTGGGGTTACGAACAGTACGGAAATAATAAATGGTTCTTTGCCTATATGGATTCAAAATATCCAACAAGAAAAAATGCAGACGGAACATTGAAGTTAGGATTAATTGATAGCATTAATAAATTAATCAAGGATAACAATACAGGAAGTACTTATACAGATGATCCTTATAATGTAACAACACCATTTAATAAAGTGGTAAAAGATATTACAGGATATGACTGCATTGAGTCCTTAAGAAAGAAATATGTTGAAGAATTAAAAGCGGGGACATGGACATTTAAAGGATTTGGTGATTACGAAGACAACTGGTTAACAGAGAATATAGAGGGGATTGCAAACCCTGAATATCCAATGGTTGGAGAAAAAATTCACGGAAACAAGACAGCCGCTAAGTTGAGTAATGTTATTAACGATGACACAAACTTATGTCTTGGAGCAAAAGTTTTTGATTGTTCAGGATTTACCAATGATTCAGAAAATGCATCAATGCTTATAGACGGCAAGCTTGGCACAAAGTGGTGTGCTACAAGTTCAGACGTTACTAAGGGTGAGTATAAATTAAATGGTGTTAAACATTGGATTCAAATTGACTTAGGTAGTGAAAAGGAATTTAATACATATACTCTTTATAATACACAAAGTAAAGAAGGCTTTGGTAATGCAACTGAATGGGAAATTCTTACATCAAATGATGGACAAAACTGGACTTCTGTAGATTATCAGAATAATAACAATAATGCTTCAGGTTCATATAATATTGGAACACAGAAAGCAAGATATGTTATGATTAAAGTCTTTACGCCTGATAATGGTGTAGGAACACTTAGATTATACGATTTTCAGTTATATAACAAGTAAGAAAAATAGATTACTAAATATGGAAACTTATTAATAATTAAAAAGGAAATAGAAGGAAACCTTTAAGGCAAATTAATTGTCTTAAGGGTTTTCTTTGTTGGACAAAGAAATATCTTACAAATTAGCCGTTTGCATAATTTAACATAAAGTAGAAAGTTAGTAAAAAAGTTGGTAAAATATTAAGAAAGTATTGGAATATTATTAGAAAGCAGTTGAATATTTGACCACCAATATCTTTAATGATATACTGAAAATTGGGTTAGACTATAAATTAACAGCAGTTTGGGAGGCTATATGAAATTTATTCATACAGGTGATATACATTTAGGCGCACATCCTGAAAATAAGAAAGAATGGGCGGCAAAAAGAGGAGACGAAATTTGGGAATCCTTTGAAAGATTAATAAAGAAAATAAAGATGCAGCCAGTGGATTTGCTTATTATTGCAGGCGATATGTTTCATAGACAACCACTGCTAAGAGAAGTGAGAGAGGTAGATTACCTTCTGTCAACAATTCCTAATACAAAGATTGTAATATGTGCAGGAAATCACGATGCCATAAAGAAGGGCTCTTTTTATGATGGTTTTAAATGGAGTGAAAATGTAATCTTTATAGATGATAAAAACATTACCAAGGTTGATATTCCGGAACTTAATACATGTGTTTATGGTTTAAGCTACCATGAAACAGAAATCCAGGAAAATTTATATGACCACATTATTGTAGAAGATATTGATAAAATTAATATTTTAGTAGCACATGGTGGCGATGAAAAACACATACCTATTAATAAAAAGAAACTTGCGATGTCAGGTTTTGATTATGTAGCGTTAGGTCATATACATAAGCCGGAAATGGACGAGAAAAACCGTATGGCTTATTGTGGTTCCCTTGAACCAATTGACATGAATGACATGGGTGAGAGAGGATATATATACGGAGAAGTGACAAAGAATAGTCTTGAGTTAGAGTTTGTTCCTTTTGCAAAACGTATATATAAGGAAATTGATTTTCAGGTAACTACAACAGCTACTAATATGGAAATTAGACACAGACTTACGGATATGATTGAAGAAAATGGAAAAGATAATATGTTTAAGATTTTCTTTTCAGGTTACAGAGACCCCGATTTTGAAATAAATGAAAAAGAAATTGAGAGCGTTGGAAATATAGTTCAGATTGTAGATGAAACCGTACCGGATTTTGATTTTCAGGAATTATATGAAGATAATCATGATAATATATTGGGAATGTTTATTAAAAGATATTTGGACAAAGGCAATTTAAGCGAATTAGATCGAAAAACTTTATATTATGGTGCAAAGGCTTTAATAGATGCAATGGAGGACAGACAATGATTATTAAGGATTTACAATTAACTAATTTCGGAAAATTTAATCATAAGTCCATGTCTTTGGAGCCGGGATTAAATATTATATATGGTGAAAACGAGGCCGGTAAGACTACGTTTCATACATTTATTAGAGGCATGCTTTTTGGAATAGAGAAGCAAAGGGGAAAAGCTAGCAGTAAGGATACGTACAGTAAGTATGAGCCTTGGGACAACCCATCTAATTACCAAGGGATGATGAGAATCGAAAGCAATGGTGTTGATTATCGAATCGAAAGAAATTTCAACAGACAGAATAAATCATTTAAGGTGATAAATGAGGATTTAGGTCGTGAACTTACACAAGATGAAATTGACAAACTATTTACAGGGTTAGATGAAAGTTGTTACTACAATACAATAAGTATTAGCCAGTTGGGAAGCGTAACGGACAAGGAATTAGAAAATATTTTAAAAAACTATGCGGCAAACTTAGGCTCCACTAAGTCTATGGAAATAGATATTAAAGAAGCCTTTACGGATTTGGATGCACAGAAGAAAAAGATTGCAACTGATAACCGAATCGGTGAGGAATATGATGTGGAACGTTGCATATACACTGTTAAGGAACAACTGGAGGTCTCTGAAAGAGAGCAGCATGCAATTATTGCATCAATTGAGCAGAAAAAAGATTCAGTTTTAAGGTTATCTTCAAGAAAGGAAGAACTTTCAGCATTAGACAAGCAAAGACTTGAAGAACTCGCAAGACAAAATGCCAGAAAAGATAAGCTGTATCAGGATGTTATGACATACACATCTGAGGTTGATAAGACAAATGAAATACTTGAAAAAATAAAGGCACATAAAGCTGAACTTACAAGTCAACTTATGGAAAAAGGCATAGACGGCCATGAAACAATGGAAATGCTGTCTGAAAAAGTACATACACGTAGTAGTATGCCGGTTGCATTTATTATTTTAGCATTGGCTTTTGTAGGTACAGGTGTAGGGCTGATACTTGGAAATTTGAATTTCTTAACAGTTACAGAATTTTGGATTAGACCAATTGGCTGCTTTGTAGGAGCTTTTATTTGTACAATCTTGGCAATCATAAGATATTGTTTTAATAAAAAGAAGAAAAAGCGTAAGTTAGAGGCAATCAAGGAACTGAAATTAGCTTTGGATAAACTGGAAGCTGCAAAACATGAAGAACTTTACACACAGCGTCAGTTAGAAAGCAAGAAAGAACTTTTGAAAAATACAAAGCTTATGATTAAGCAGGAAGAAGATCGTTCCATAGATTCAGCAGATTACAGCAATGAAATTAAAGACATTGAAGAGCAGGAACGTGAACTTAATGAGGTTATATCAAAGGCACGTTGGGCACTAGAGCAGAAAAAAGAACAGGATATTCAATGCGAAAGACAGTTGGACGAACTAACAGAGAAACTTGATAATATTAAAAAAGCCAAAATTGAAATTCAGGCAATAGAAGATGCAAAGGAAAACATTGAGGATATTGCTAATGAAATACGAAATAGTTTTGGCAAGCGTTTAAACGAGAGAGCTTCCTACTATATGTCACAGATAACAAATGGTAAATATGATAATTTGTCAATTGATGAAAGATTGAATATTTTAGTTAATAGCAAAAAAGCATTGCTACCGGCTTCTAAGTTAAGTAAGGGAACAGTAGAACAAATATATATGGCATTGCGTTTGGCAGCAGCAGATATAATATTTGAAAAAGACTACAAACCAATTTTACTTGATGATGCTTTTGTAATGTATGACAACAAGAGAATGGGAAACACATTAAAGTTTATGGGCGAGAATATGGAACAGGTAATTTTGTTCTCATGTCATACAAGAGAAAAAGTTATGGCAGATAAATTAGGAATTAAGCATAATTTCATAAAACTGTAGATATATAAGTAAAGACGCAGGCAAAAGCACGAGCAAAGGCGTAAGTAAAAATACAATTAAAAAAATAAAATTAACTATAATAAAATAATAAAAAGGCTACGGGTTTTATAGATTTGATACTATAAACCCATAGCCTTTTTACTTTATCTCAAATTAGTTTCAACAATAATGATTACATAAATGTTTGAATAACATAAATACATAACACAATTGTTAGAAATTATTATCTGTTTTTATATGCTTCAACGCATTTTTCAATCTTCTTGTATGGATTTAGTAAATCACTAATAGAAGAATCGTGGTTTAATCTGTCGATGAAGTATGCTGTGTATTTAGCAACGTCTACGTTAATGTACCATTCTCTTGAAAGAAGTTCAGGTGTCTGGTAAATGCAGTTTGTTGTCATAATACGATAAATTGTTCCATCAGCGTAAGCTTCGTCAAATCTTTCAAGACCATTTGTAAATAAACCAAATGTTGAAGCAACGAAAACTCTCTTAGCTTTACGTTTCTTAAGCTGTCTTGCAACGTCAAGCATACTATCACCTGAAGAAATCATATCGTCAATAATTAACACGTCTTTACCTTCAACAGATTCACCTAAGTATTCATGAGCAACGATTGGGTTTCTTCCGTCTACAACCTGTGTAAAGTCACGACGTTTGTAGAACATACCCATATTGATTCCAAGAGCGTTTGCAAAATAAACTACTCTGCTCATTGCGCCTTCATCAGGGCTGATTACCATAAGGTGATCATCATCAATAATAAGGTCATCAACATTTCTTAAAAGGTTCTTAATGTACTGATATGTTGGCATAATTGATTCAAATCCGCTAATAGGAATTGCGTTGTTTACTCTAGGATCGTGAGCATCAAATGTTAAGATGTTGTCAACACCCATGCTTACTAATTCCTGAAGCATTACTGCACAGTCCATAGATTCTCTAGAAGAACGTCTATGCTGTCTGCTTTCATATAAGAAAGGCATAATAACTGTAATCTTCTTTGCTTTACCGGCAGCGGCAGCAATAACACGCTTAATGTCAGCATAGTGGTCATCAGGTGACATATGGTTCTTGTGACCACAAACAGTGTATTCTACGCTGTAGTTTGTCACATCATCGATAATGTAAAGGTCTGTACCTCTAACAGTATCTCTTAATGTACATTTGGCTTCACCTGTACCAAAACGTGGTGTGTCTACATCAAGAAGATATGAGTCTTTTACATATCCTTTGAAAGTGATAGGTGATTCCTTTGCTTCGATTCTCTCGCTTCTCCAGTCAGAAATATATGCGTCTACAGTTTCACCTAAAGCTTTGCTTCCTGATAAAGCTACAATCGCAAGTGGTCCAACAGGGATTGATTCAATGAATTTTTCGATAGCCATTAATTTTTCCTCCATGTGTAAAAAAGTGTTAATTAATAAATTTTTTTATTCTTATATCATCACCAAAAATCTTAAATGTATTATAGTTACCAAGAATTCTCGAAAATGTTCTGTCAGTATAAACTTCATTAAGATCTGACAATGAGAAATTGGTTGATATAATTGTTGATTTATGGTGTATAAGTCTGTAGTTTAAACAATCAAACAAAGCTGAATTGGTAAAAGAATTAGCCATTTCGCTTCCAAGATCATCAATTATAAGCACATCGCACTGTAACAGCTCATGCTTTGTAATTTGTCCAAATGCAGATGATTCCTTTTGATTAAAAGTAATTTTTGACAACAAATCAAAGAAAGATACAGCTGTTAAATATAGCACTGTATGTGACTTGTTAATCAGTTCATTTGCAATGCAGTTAATGAGAAAAGTTTTTCCCGAACCTGCTCTACCATAAAATAAAATACTATTATTGTCAATATTATCAAAATTATCTACAAATTCTTTACAGAAAGTTACAACGTCCTTAATGTTATCAAGAGCAGTAACACCTGTTACTTCATCTACAAAATTATTTGAATATAAATCAAAATTAAATGTGCTGAAATTTTCCTTTTGTAGTATATCATTTAATTCTTCGGTTGTGTAAAGAGATTTTATAACTTCCTTCTGAAGACATTCACAAGGTTGTCCGTTCACAAAACCAGTATCTTTACAAATAGGACAATCATAAATGGGCTCAAGATAATCACTCTGATAACCGTTTGCCATAAGGAGAGCCTTCTTCTGATTGCTTACATTGGCGATATCTTCTTTTAAATGGTCTTTTAAAGATGTATCCCCATTAAGTGCACTACGTGCAGCATTAACTGCCAGAGAGCTGATTTTTAAGTCACATTCCTTAATCTGAGGAATCTTTTCATAAATCTCTTTGAGACGCTTGTCCTGTTTAATACTATTGTCCAATCGTCTATTATTATACTTATTATAAATAATGTCAAACTGTTCTCTTGTTAATCCCATAAAAAACTCCATTCATAGGCTATATGTTGATTGCTGTCTATTTTTCTTTTGAAGAAATGTTAGCAACCATTTCTTTTCGGTTCATAATAAGCTGCTTTTCGAAGTCCTGATGATTATAATTTCTACTTTCAATAGCTCTAACATTTTTTGGACGACTGATTTTCTTAGCAACTTTTGCCTTAGCACTGTAAATCTTCTGTGATTCTTCTTTGTGTTCCTTGTCCAACTTTTCAATGTCAGCCATTGATGTTACATTTTTTTCTGACCATTTTAGTAAAATTGAATCAGCATAAGAAAACTTTCCACTGTTTGTACTTGCGTGAGCAGCAGATCTGTTGCAGGCTTCAATAATGAATTCATCAGAAAAATCTAACTCATCAGTCCACTTTGTTATGTAAGACATTTCACGTTTAATAGGTCTTGCTGGAACATCTAAACCAAAAGCTTTGTAAATGCTTTTTGAAATATCTTTCTGTAATTTTAAGTAATCCTTAAGTTCCTTTAATGTTCTAATGTCTTTTTCAAAGTAAAAAACAATCTGTTTTTCTATGTATGAAAGGGACTTCTGCCCTGATGAAATGCAAGATTCCATAACGTATTCGATAAAGTCGGCACTAAGCTGTAAACCATCAAGTATGTATAAAATGCTGTCGATTTCTGTAGGGCTTAGTAACTTGCCTAAATATGTTTCAGCAAGGAACTTAATCTGCTGGAAATCTTCATTGTCTGAAAAAGCTTCAACTTCTCTTGGTGAATATTTCTTCTTGTTAGGAACGATAATTCCTGATGCTGTAGGAACTGCAATAGGAGCTGACTCTCCGGCAGCAGATGCTAAAACTTCAGTGTTTGTATCAAGTTTATTGTTTAAATCCCTAACAATGTATCTGTTTGTTGAAAGTGCTTCAAGCTTAATCCCGTTAATGGAACCATCCTCGTCAAGTGATAGTGAGAGTAAATTCTCTCTTGACCAGAATTTCAAAGCACGAACAACGTCGCTTTCAAGTATATTAAAAGTATCAGCAATAGTTGGAATTGAAAGATCTTCGCATCCAGTGTTTACAAGACGTAAAAGTAATAAATAAATCTTTACAAATTCACCATTTGCAGTTGGCATGTATTCATCTACAAAAACATTCGAAATAGAAGTAAAATCTGTAAAATTACCTCTGTCAAAAATTAACTTGCTCATATCTTTATGTCCCTCTTTTTCCAAAAAAAATATAAAAAATTTGTACAGGAAAATTCCTGCCTGTCCCAAAATATTTCAACAGAAAATTCGTCAAAAATATTACTGTTTTTTCTCAAAAACACATACAGGGGATTTCCTGCGTGCAGGAATGAGTATAGCATAAAGTTTAAAAAATGCAATGTTGCAAAAGGCTTGAATGCCCCATTTTTAAAGGGCTTTTGGCAATGTTAATAATGTTAATAATGTTAATACATCAGCCGGAAAAAATGCTGAAAAATGTCGAACACCTTATTTTATGGGGAAAACAAACCAATGTTAATTACTCGAAAATTATGAACAAAAAAAACACAAAATTTTGAAGAAAGTTATCAACAAAATTTTGTGGGATGTTAATAAGTTATTTTCCTAAAAGATGTTCCCCTATTTTAACTACATCTCCGGCACCCATTGTTATTAACAAATCGCCAGGTGAACAACTTTCTAGTAAAAAATTTTCTATTTCACTGAAACTTGGGTAGTAATGTACCTCAGTTCCGTATTTTTCGATTTCTTTTTTTACATCTAAAGAACTAACACCTAAAGTGTCTTTTTCTCTTGCAGCATAAATATCTGCTAAAACTACAGCGTCAGCTTCCTTTAATGCTTTTCCAAACTCAGGAAGTAATGACTTAGTTCTTGAATATGTATGTGGCTGGAAAACTACCCACATTTTCTTATGAGGATAGTGTTTAGCTGTTTTGATAGTTGCTGTAATTTCATCTGGGTGATGTGCGTAATCATCAATAATAGTAACATCGCCCACTTTACCCTTGTACTGGAATCTTCTGTCAGTTCCACCGTATTGTGTAAGACCGGCCTTAATGTTCTCATCACTAATTCCCATTGCGTGAGCAGCGGCAATAGCAGCAAGAGAGTTATAAATATTGTGTTCTCCTGTAACATTTAAAGCTACATGGAATGACTTTTCGCCGTTAACAACCAAGTCGTATGAACCTTTAGCAAACTGATCAAATTCAATATTTGCAGCACTGTAATCGCTCTTTGCAGGATCTGAACCTACAGTTATAACCTTACATTTTAGCCCGTCAGTAAAATATTCTAAGTTGTCAATATCACTATTTATAACAAGAAAACCGTCGTCAGGTACAAGTTCAGCAAATTTTCTGAAACTGTGTCTAATGTCATCTAAATCCTTAAAGAAATCAAGATGGTCTGCGGCAACGTTTAAAATAATTGCCATATTTGGCTTAAATGATAAGAAACTATTAGTGTATTCACAAGCTTCTGTAATTAATTTATCTGAATGGCCAACACGTGTGTTTCCGTGAATTGCAGGCATAATACCACCTACTAATATAGTTGGATCAGTGTTTCCTTCTAACATAATTTGTGACAACATTGAAGTTGTAGTAGTTTTTCCATGGGTTCCTGAAACTCCAATTGCCATAGGGTAGTTAAGCATAATTTGACCTAAAAACTCAGCTCTTGTAAGAAGTGGAATACCAAGTTCCTTTGCCTTAACAAGCTCAGGGTTGTCCTGCTTAATAGCAGCAGTATAAATTAAAACGTCTATATTAGATGAAATATTACCAGCTACCTGATTATAAAAAATCTTTGCTCCTAAAGATTCTAAATGATCAGTGATTTTTGATTCGTGTGAATCTGATCCTGTAACTGTAAAACCTCGTGAAATCATAATTTCTGCAAGAGCACTCATGCTAATGCCACCAATTCCTGTAAAATGTAAATTGGCAGGAGTATTAAAATCTAAATTGTACATAATCCTTCTCCTAAATTAAATATATAAATTTTTGCACAGGCAAAACCTAATAAAATTAACATATAAGTATGTATAAAAATAAATTGCATATTAATATGAAGAAAAAAATTTTTAAAAGGCTCCCTTTACATCTTAAAATACTTAATTATTATACACTTCTTATGACAAATTTTAAAGGTTCAATATGGTAAAAAAATATAGCAGAAAATTGCTAAAAATTTAACAAAATCAAAATGTGACAAAAAAATAGTCGAATGATGTACAAAATGCACAAAGAAAAAAGGAAAAAACATAAAAAAAACGAAAAAACTAATAAAAAAAACATCAAAAGATACTTATTGCCCTTTTAATATGTCACATTTAATGTTATACTTCTAGTACACAATTTTTTTAAGCAGCGAGGTGAAGGACATGGTAAAAAAAGAAATGATAGCTATGTTGTTAGCCGGCGGCCAAGGTAGTCGTTTAGGAGTGCTAACAGCTAAAGTAGCAAAACCTGCAGTTGCCTTTGGAGGAAAATACAAAATCATAGATTTTCCATTAAGCAATTGCATTAATTCAGGTGTGGATACAGTTGGTGTACTTACTCAGTACCAGCCACTTAGACTAAATGCTCATATTGGAATTGGTATTCCATGGGATTTAGACAGAAATATAGGCGGTGTAACAGTACTTCCACCATATGAAAAAAGTGAAAATACAGAATGGTATACAGGAACAGCAAACGCAATTTACCAGAATTTAGATTATATGGAATCATATAATCCGGACTATGTGTTAATTTTATCAGGGGATCATATTTATAAGATGGATTATGAAGTGATGCTTGATTACCACAAGGCAAACAATGCGGATGTAACCATAGCAGCTATGCCGGTTCCAATTGAAGAGGCAAGTAGATTTGGTGTGGTAGTAACAGATGATAATCATAAGATAACAGAATTCCAGGAGAAGCCGGAACATCCAAAGAGTAACCTGGCATCCATGGGAATTTACATATTTAGTTGGCCTGTATTAAAAGAGGCTTTGTTAAAGTTAAAAGATCAGCCAAATTGTGATTTCGGCATGCACATTATTCCATACATTCATGGAAGCGGAAGCCCAATCTATGCTTATGAATATAATGGATACTGGAAGGACGTAGGAACATTGAAATCATATTGGGAATCTAATATGGAATTAATCGATATCGTTCCTGAGTTTAATTTATATGAGGAATTTTGGAAGATTTACACAAAGAATGATGCACTTCCGCCACAGTATATTTCAGCAGATGCAGAGGTTGAGAAAAGTATTGTAGGTGAAGGTTGCGACATTAGAGGTACTGTACAGAATTCAGTAATAAGTGCTAATGTTGAGGTGGGCGAAAACGCAGAAATTCACGATTCAATTATTATGCAGGGAAGCGTAATAAAGCCGGGAACTAAGATTTATGGCAGTATTATAGCTGAAAATGTTGAAGTTGGAGAGAATTGTACAATTGGTGTTGGTGAATATGCTGACAGTAAGTTAAGCAAGAAGATATATAATTGTGATTTGACAGTAATTGGAGAAGGATCAGTTATTCCTGATGGCGTAACAATCGGCAAGAATGTTGCAATTTCAGGAAAAACAGAACCATCGGATTATCCTGACGGAAAGCTCCCATCAGGTGACTATATAGTTAAGGCAGGTGAGAATAAATGAGAGCAGTTGGAATAATTTTAGCAGGAGGTAGTAATACCAAATTAAAGGAACTTTCAAGAAAGAGAGCTATTGGCGCCATGCCTATAGCAGGAAGTTATAGAGCAATTGATTTTGCATTAAGTAATATGACAAATTCCCACATTCAGAAGGTAGCTGTTTTAACACAGTACAATGCCTGGTCGTTAAATGAACATTTAAGTTCATCAAAATGGTGGGACTTTGGTAGAAAACAGGGTGGTTTATATGTATTTACACCATCAATTACATCAGACAATGGTTTTTGGTATAGAGGAACAGCCGATGCAATCGCACAAAACATTGGCTTTCTTAAGAAGAGCCATGAACCATATGTAATTGTGGCATCAGCAGATGGCATTTACAAATTAGATTACAATGATGTTTTAAAGAGACATATTGAAACAGGTGCAGACATTACAATAGTTTGCAAAGATATGGGTAGTAACGTAGATGTTTCATCATATGGCGTGGTTACTACATATAATAATGGAAGAATTATCGATTTTGTTGAGAAACCGCTTAATAGCACAAGTACATTGGTATCAACAGGAATTTATGTAATCAGAAGAAGATTGCTTATTCAGATGTTAGAAGAGTGTGTTGCAGAAGACAGATATGATATTGTTAATGACATTATTATAAGAAATAAGGAATCTAAAAAGATTTATGCATATCAGTTAGATTCTTACTGGAATAATTTATCTAGCATAGAGAAATTCTACAACGTAAATATGGATTTCTTAAAACCGGAAGTTAGGGATTTCTTCTTTAAACAATATCCGGATGTTTATTCAAAAGTTGAAGACATGCCACCGGCAAAATACAATTCGGGCTCAAACGTTAAGAATAGTTTGATATCCAGCGGATGTATTGTTAATGGTACTGTAGAGAATTCAGTAGTGTTTAAACAGGCATACATAGGAAATAATTGCACAATAAAAAATTCAGTTATTCTAAATGATGTATATATTGGAGACAATGCTGTGATAGAAAATTGTATTGTGGAAAGTCACAGTACAATTAATCCAGGAGATCATCTTGGAGAAGAAAATGAAATTAAAATTATAAACGAACGTAATTTTAGATATAGTTTGTAGGTTACAAGGAAAGGAAGACAAGCATATGAACATAACAGACGTTAGAGTAAGAAAGATGACTAAAGAAGGAAAAATGAAAGCTGTAGTGTCTATAACTATCGATGATGAATTTGTAGTACATGATATTAAAGTAGTAGAAGGTGAAAAAGGATTATTTATCGCAATGCCTTCACGTAAAGCAGCAGATGGAGAGTATAGAGATATTGCTCATCCAATTAACTCGGCTACCCGCAATTCAATCCAGAGTATCGTTTTAGAAGCTTACGAAAAAGCTTTACTTGAGCCGGATGAGCCAAGAGAATAATTAGGTTTACTTTAGAATTGCATCAGAGTAAGATGTGTGTTCCTTTAAAGTAATATATACACAATGAGACGGGGTACTGTCGTTTTCACGATTTAGAATCGTGAGGCGGCAGTTCTTTGTTTCTATAATAAGAAAATCCTTTAGAATTTCTTATTATAGAAATAACATTACACTATGGATGAACACTCGCTTTACTATCAATGCTTTGGGCTTTAACAATGCTTTTTTCATCACAGGCATTTAGCGAGTCAGTTTTTGCAGCATACAAAGTTTCAAATAATGTAAAACATCATTAAATCTCTTAAATTGAATTTAGGCCTTTATAATGGTATAATTATAATTTAAACAACGAAAAGGAATGGAATTAATATGTATGCAATTATAGGTCTGGGAAACCCGGAAAAGAAATATGACAAAACAAGACACAATATTGGTTTTGACGTAATAGATGAACTTGCCAGCCAAATGGGAGTGCAGGTTAATACAAAAAGACATAAGGCATTATGTGGTGTTGGACAAATTGGAAGCGAAAAGGTTATACTTGTGAAACCTCAAACATATATGAATTTAAGTGGGGAGTCTGTTAGGGCTGTAATGGATTTCTACAAGTTAGATCCAACAAAAGACATAATAGTAATCGCAGATGATATTAGTTTACCAACAGGCAAGATTCGTATTCGTGCCAAAGGAAGCGCTGGCGGTCATAATGGTTTGAAGAGCATAATTGCTCATGCAGGCACAGATCAGTTCACAAGAATCAAAGTTGGAGTTGGGGCTAATCAAGGTGACCTTGTAAAACATGTTGTAGGAAAATTTTCAAAGGGTGAAAGAGAAATAGTTGACGATGCTGTAAGAAATGCTGCATCAGCTTCAGAAGTTATTGTTATGTATGATGTACAAACAGCCATGAACAAATTTAATTAGAATATTTTTGATGAAATACGTGCAGAAAATATATTGGTTAAATAGTAGTGCAGAAGATACATTAAAATATGCAACGCAAGAAGTGTGGCACAATAAATAGGCAATGTAGAAAGCAAGTTAATGAGGCTCGGTATATAGTATGAATTATTTTGATTATTCACTAGAAAAATTAAATGAATATGAGCAGGTCAGGGACTGCTTATCCAGGAAGAAATCCTGTCAGGTGACAGGGTGCGGAGATTCCCAGCTGGCTCATTTTATTAACGGATTAAGCAATGGCTACAAGCAGAAAGTCATTGTTACTTTTAGTGCCATAAAAGCTAAAGAACTGTACGATGATATGAAAGGTTTTACAGATGATGTTGTAATGTATCCGGCAAAGGATTTGATTTTCTTTAGCGCAGATGTGCATGGAAGCTATATACTCCAGCAGAGATTAGAGTTTATCCAGAAGGTTGTGGAGAACAAGCCTTTTACGGTGATAGTTACGGTAGATGCTTTTCTTGATAAAATACAACCATTGGAAAAGATAAAGGATAATTATATTGAAATTGGCGAGGGTAGCATTGTGGAAATGGATGCCCTGAAAACAAAACTTGCCGTGATGGGCTATCAGGCAGTAACACAAATCGACAGCCCAGGACAGTTCGCAATTCGTGGTAGTATTTTGGATATTTACACTTTAACAGACGAGACACCTTACAGAATTGACTTTTGGGATGACGAAGTTGACATTATCAAAAGCTTTGACGTGGAAAGTCAGCGCTCAATTGAAAATATAGAAAGTGTGAAAATTTATCCGGCAAGCGAATATTTCCTTGATAAAAAAACAATTGAGGAAGGCATTGCCAAAATTAAAAAAGAATTAGAGAAATCTGAAAAGAAATTTAGAGAAGAATTTAACACAGAGGAAGCTAATAATTTAAAAAATACAGTTGGTGAGTTTTTGACAAATATGGATATTAATCCATATAGCGTGGCAATTGATAGTTATGTAAACTATTTTTGTGAGAATTTAGTGAGCCTTATGGATTACTTCGATGAGCCTATATTTTTTATAGATGAACCGGCAAGGGTGGAAGAACAGTTAAGAGTTGTGGAAACTGAATTTAAGGAAAGCATGAGCCACAGACTGCTTAAAGGGTATGTGCTTTCAGGTCAGACAGACATTTTATGGGACAAAAATTATATTTTAAATAGAATAAATGACCAACAAAAAGTCCTTTTTACAACTATAGCTCAAAAAGTAAAAAGCTTTAATGTGGAAGAGTTTGTTGATGTGGATGCGCGAAACGTCAGCCCATATAACAGCCAGTTTGAAATGCTTGTGGAGGACTTGAAAAAATACAAGAAACAGAAATATTCTGTGTTACTTGTCACATCATCAGCTACAAGAGGGAAAAGACTTGCCCAGGATTTAAGGGATTTTCAGATTAGTGCTTTCTTTGAAAGTGATAGCGAAAGAGAAGTCCAGCCGGGCCAGGTGATGATTGTAAAAGGCTCTCTTCGAAAAGGTTTTACCTACCCAATGATAAAATTTGTGGCAATTTCTGACACAGATATTTTTGGGGAAAAGAAGAAACGTAAAAGAAAAAAACACGGCTATTCAGGTACAACTATTTCAAGTTTTGCGGACCTGAATATTGGAGATTACGTTGTACACGAAAATCACGGTTTGGGAATTTATAAGGGAATTGAAAAAGTAGAAGTTGACCATGTGGTAAAGGACTATATTAAAATAGAATATGCAGGAGGCAGCAATCTTTATGTTTTGGCAACTCAGCTTGATATGATTCAAAAGTACGCTGATAGTGAAGCTAAACCACCAAAGTTAAACAAGCTAGGTGGACAGGAGTGGCGTAAAACAAAAGGCAAGGTTAAACGTGCTGTTGCAGATATTGCAAAGGAACTGGTGCAGCTTTACGCAATCAGACAGAACGGAACAGGCTATCAGTTTTCTCCTGATACAGAATGGCAGAAGGAATTTGAGGAAATGTTCCCATTTGAGGAAACTGACGACCAGCTAACTGCAATTAACGATGTAAAAAAAGACATGGAAAGCAACAAGATTATGGATCGTCTGATTTGCGGAGACGTAGGTTTTGGAAAAACAGAAGTTGCAATACGTGCGGCTTTTAAGGCGGTTCAGGACAACAAACAGGTTGCTTATCTTGTGCCAACAACAGTTCTTGCACAGCAACATTACAAGACTTTTAAACAGAGATTCAAGGATTTCCCTGTGAGAGTTGAAATGCTTTCCAGATTTAGAACAAAATCAAATATAGACAACACAATTAAAGATTTAAAAAAAGGATATGTGGACATAGTAATTGGTACCCACAGACTTTTATCAAAAGACGTAAAATTCAAAGACTTGGGACTTTTAATTATTGATGAGGAACAACGATTTGGAGTAAAACATAAAGAACAAATTAAAGAATTAAAAAATAATGTAGACGTAATGACTTTAACGGCGACACCAATTCCAAGAACTCTTCATATGAGTTTAATTGGAATTCGTGATATGTGCGTTATGGAAGAGCCACCTCAGGAAAGAATGCCGATTCAGACTTTTGTTATGGAATATAATGACGAAATCGTGAGAGATGCCATTAACAGGGAGCTTGCAAGAGGCGGTCAGGTGTATTTTGTTTACAACAGAGTGCAGGACATTGCAGACATGGCAGGCAGAGTGCAGAGTCTGGTGCCTGATGCAAATGTGGCTTTTGCTCATGGACAAATGGGCGAGAGACAGCTTGAAGAAATCATGTATGATTTTGTAAATGGTGACATTGATGTGCTTGTAAGTACAACGATTATTGAAACGGGACTTGATATTCCAAATGCCAACACAATGATTATTCATGGGGCAGAGCGTATGGGTCTGTCACAGCTTTATCAGCTTAGAGGGCGTGTTGGAAGATCGAACCGTATGGCTTACGCATTTTTAATGTATAATAGAAACAAGATGCTTACAGAAGTGGCTGAAAAACGTTTGGGAGCCATAAGGGATTTTACAGAGTTAGGTTCCGGTGTGAAAATTGCTATGAGAGATTTGGAAATTCGTGGTACAGGCAACTTGCTTGGGGCAAAACAAAGTGGTCACATGGAAGCTGTAGGATATGACCTTTATTGCAAAATGCTGAATCAGGCAATTGAAACTTTAAAGGGCAACAAAGTAAATGATGACTTTGAAACAAAAGTTGATTTGGTTTGCGACGCATACGTGCCGGCATCATACATTAAGAATGAATCAATAAAAATGGACGTTTACAAACGCATTGCCGGTATTGAAACTTTGGAAGAATACGAAGATATGCAGGATGAATTAATTGACAGATTTGGCGACATACCAAATCAGGTTGAGAATCTTTTACAGATTGTACTCTTAAAGGCAGCAGCCCACAAAGCTTTTGTGACTGAAATTTCAGGCAACAAAAAATTAATAAAATTAACAATGTGGAATCATGCAAAAATCGACTCAACAAGAATTCCACTTTTGGTGAGAGAATACAAGGGCAGACTAAAATTTGTTCCTGAAAAATTAACTTTTGAGTACGCACCAAAGTCAAACGACAACAGCACAGTAATTGAAAGCGCAAAGAAATTAGTGGAGGCACTTTCCACGTTGAGATAAAATAAAAAAGAAAAACGCAGATAGGAAAGTGGGAACACTTTTGGCGTTCGGGTAAGATAAAAAAGAAAAACGCAGGGAGAGTAGAGAACACACTTTCTGTGCTACAATAAGATAGGAAACGAAAGTACAAGGAGATTAAATTGAAAGTTTTAGGTAAAATAAAGAAAATATGTTTAGTTTCCATGGTGGCAGCCATGGTTCTAACACTTCCCGGGTGTGGAAGTTCAAGTAGCAAAAGTGAGCAGGAGTCATCTACAAAAACAGATGATAAAACAGTTGCCATACACGCAGGGAAAATCAAGGTATATTTAGATGAAGCCAAATACTACGCGTATACAGCCCAGGGAACTTACGAAACATACTACTTAACAAAGGGTAAAGATTTAAATTGGAACAAGAAGACAAGCAAAGGCGTTTCAATGGAAAATCTTGTAAAAAGCACAGTTCTTGATGATATTTGCAGGCGGGAATGTATGTATGCATTAAGGGATGAATATGCAGTTACATTGTCTCAGGAAGAAAGCGACCAGATTGACATAAAACTTTCAAATTACTACACGGAGACAAACGGTGAGTTACTTTCAAAAATCGGAATTAGCAAAAGCAGACTAAAGAAGGTTTTCGAAAAAAAAGAAATTGCCGACAAGGTTGAAAACCTTATGTCTTTTAATGACAAAAAATTACCAGACGAAATGTATAAAAAGTGGAAAAGTGACAATACTGTTACGGCAGAAGTGCAGTGGGAAAATATTTCATTTAAACACCATATTTTTACGTCAGATGATTTATATTAGAAGTGAAAGTAATGCAGGGGGAATTTCTACTATTGTAGATAAAATCGGAACCAGGTTCCATCTTTCGGGTTGAATAGCCTTTAAGAAATTTTGTTATTAATTCTACCATTATAGATGAGTAGACGAGGAGCATCCCTAAATTGCATTAAATTTTTTAGTAATTTAATTAAATAATTGATATTATATAGTTAATGTAAACAAGTAATTATACTGAAAGGAAAAACGAAGGAGTGATTTAATGAAAGCTCAAATAAGATGTTTGCTCAGTGCAATTCTTGTAGTGCTTTTAAGCATTGGAATTGTATTTTTGGGAGTAAACAGCGAAGAAAAAACAAAAACAATAGGTCCGGCCAAAACTGCGGTGCAAAGTGAAGCAGTTGTTAGGGATTTTATTCACGATAATTATGTGATTAGCGAAAAAAATCCATGGACAGATTACAGCCTGAAACCAATAGAGTATAAAGAAAGCAACCAGGAAATAAATAAGACAGTGGGTGCTAAATCGGCAATATTGGTTGATGTGAAAAGTAAAGATATTTTGTATCAAAAGAACGCAGATGAGAGAAGAGCACCTGCTAGCACAACTAAATTAATGACGGCACTTACAGTGCTTCAGACTTTGAATTTAAATGATGTTGTAATGATTGGTGACGAAGTATATATGATTGCAGCAGATTCAAGTAAAGCAGGTTTTACAAAAGGGCAGGTAGTTACAGTAGAGGAACTTCTTAACGGAATGCTACTTGCGTCAGGAAATGATGCTGCGTATATTTTGGCAAACGCCACGGGAAAAGCAATTTTTGAAGACAACATTGCAAACGAAGGAAAAACTTTTACACCTTCTCAATGTGTGGAGCGTTTTGTTCTTGAAATGAATAAAAATGTGCGTGATATGAATCTTGAAAATACACATTTTGCAACACCTGACGGATATGACGCAGAAGGTCAGTATACGTCAGCAAGTGATTTGTCGAAGATTGCAATGGAAGCGTACAGTAACGAAACAATTGCCAGTATATGTAAGAAGTCAAGGTTCACATCAGAAACTTTAGGCAAAACATGGACAAGTACAAACCAACTGCTTCTAAAAAGTGGCAATTATTATTATGAATATTGCCAGGGAATGAAAACAGGAACCACTGACAGTGCAGGAAAGTGTCTTGTGTCTGTTGCAAAGAAAGGGGACAATCAGTGCCTTAGCGTGGTACTTGGAGAAAGCACAGACGAAGGACGATTTGGCGACAGCAAAGGCTTGCTGGAAGCCGGCGTACAGTAGAGACTTGTTAGGATGTTGCGCAATAAAGAATTGTTGGAAACTTGCGTGAGTGAGACCTTTCAGGATGTTGAGCAATAAAGAATTGTTGGAAACTTGCGTGAGTGAGACTTGTTAGGATGTTGGCACAATAAAGAATTGTTGGAAACTTGCGTGAGTGAGACTTGTTAGGATGTTGCACAATAAAGAATTGTTGGAAACTTGCGTGAGTGAGACCTTTCAGGATGTTGGCACGAAGTAGAGAATTGTAGGAAGTAGTGGGCAGTTATATGTAATACTTAGAAAGTATGTAGTTATATGTACTATCAAGCTATATGGAAAATGTAGGTGAAATAGAGTGTATAAAGTGTAATTCACTAACATTTTCACTTATTTTAAAGAAGAAATATTAAAAGGGGTGGAAAACCCGGCAGGTTGCGAAGAAGCAAGAAAAGAAAAAGCCGGTAAATCCACCCCTTTGTTGTAGAAAACATCGAAAGGGGTGGAAAACCCGGCAGGTTGCGAAGAAGCAAGAAAAGAAAAAGCCGGTAAATCCACCCCTTTGTTGTAGAAAACAGAGAAAGGGGTGGAAAAACCGGCAGGTTGCGAAGAAGCAAGAATAAAAAAAGCCGGTAAACCCACCCCTTTGTTGTAGAAAACATCGAAAGGGGTGTAAAACCCGGCAGGTTGCGAAGAAACAAGAAAAGAAAAAGCCGGTAAACCCACCCCTTTGTTGTAGAAAACATCGAAAGGGGTGTAAAACTCGGCAGGTTGCGAAGAAGCAAGAATAAAAAAAGCCAGTAACCCCACCCCTTTGTTGTAGAAAACAGAGAAAGGGGTGGAAAACCCGGCAGGTTGCGAAGAAGCAAGAAAAGAAAAAGCCGGTAAATGATGTGACCCCAAAAAGTTAGACTTTTATTGCGTAACAGGTTTTAATATCTGTTACGCATTTTTTATGCAACCAAGAGGCTGAGTCTGTATTGGACTG
>NZ_DBLZZO010000012.1:0-74741 GCF_057858645.1 Eubacterium sp. | reverse complement strand
ACTTTTGGAATGGTTGGAACAGTCTTGGGATTTATTGCTATATTAATTGTTTTACAAAGCGGATTGAAAATCTCTTTTAATTATCTTTCTCAAAAAAAATGGGATAATATAACATCTAATTATAACAGTACCAGAATAGAGAGATTAGGATCTGTTTCAGTAGATTTGATTAAGTCATCAAATTCTCAAAATCAAAGAAAAGTATATAGTGATACGTATAATTTTTTGCTGGATAATGATAATTTGATTGATTCAGCAGAAGGAAATGTATTAGTAAATTTGTTAAGCGAGATGGAGGATACGAATGACACATCAAAGTACATAGATGATATTATCGTAAATGCTGATGATAGAAGATATACAGAAATTATAAAGTACATAGTAAAACTGAAAAAACCAAACAATTCATTAGGATATGATATTGCTAATGTGATATATAATATTGAGATTAAAGGGTACAATTCCAATAATAAAAAGAATATTATATCAGGATATAATATCTTACTAAACAATAAGGATAGTAAAGAATTCCATTCAATTATAGTAAGACTTAAAAACACTTTAAATCATGATGAATCTATTCGTATAATTAGTCAAGATAGTGGAAAGTCTAGAAGTGATATTGTGAAATTGTTTGATGAGATTGAAATGAGGTAGGTAAATGAAGGGGATTAATAAAATAAAAGAAAAAATCTGGAATGAGGAAGTAAAGAAAATTGTTCTTTATGTTTTGAAACCAACCCGCATTACAATCATTTCGGGATTTATTTTGTTGATATTAATATTGGGGATAATAATTGTTTCAGGAAATTTTGAAAACTTTATTGTTTCAACAGACATTAAATATAATTCGCCAATGCTAAAGTGGATGATGCTTACATTTACAATAACGGCAATAATTTCATTAATATATGGAATAAGTTTGTGTTTGTATAAATATAAGCGCCCCGGTAAGAAAATAAAAAATGGAAAATATGTAGAGGGAAATTCGTATAAGGCACTTTCTAATACACTTAGTAAATAAAAGCAAAGCAAAAGAGGAGAGGAAATCATGAAAAAATTTTACAGTCAATTATCATTGATATTAGCATTAATTCTTGTTATCAATTTATGCAATATTGGGTATGTAATAGAAGTAAAAGCAGAAGCAGAAGATACTTCTAATTTGTCAATTGATAAAGTAGATTTAGACACTAGCAATGCTGCTAATATTTCTAAGGATTGCATATTAACCTCCAAGGAATTAACTGTATCTATAAAAACAATTAGTTCAAGTGAAGATGTGCAAACATTTACATTATACAAAATTAATGGAGAAGAAAAGGAACTAGTAAACAGTGTCAAAGTGACCCCTGAGTATAATGAATCAGAATATATAGCTCAACAAAATATTAAACTTGACGCGAAAGAGAATACATATTCAGACTATGAATATCGTGTTGGAGTAAAAAGCTCTTCTCATCCAACAGAAGTATATGAGGATGTAAAGACAAGTGTTGACAATGCTGATGTGAAAAAGATTGTAATAGATACAATTAATCCGATAAGTGAGAATAATAAAATAAAGGTAAAGACGTGGCTGGAGTGGAGTGCCAATGGTATTGAAAGTGTTGAAAAGGTAGAGACCGAAGTTAAATGTACATTTAGAGATGACAATTCGGGAATTAATAAAATTGAATATCAAGTTGATAATGGCGAAAAAAAAGATTATAAATTAGATGGAAACGAAGTACATAACCCAGGAGAAAACGTTAATTTTGCTGATAAAATAGAAGGAAAAAATCATACAATAGATTTATTTATTACTGATAATGCAGGAAATGAATATCATTGTTCAAGCAATGAATTCAACGAAGAAAAGTCTGACAATGTAGGACCGAGGATTGATAGTGTTTTATTTGAACCATATATTGCCTCAACAACTGACTCTACAAAGGAAACAACAACAGAATTAAATTCATTTGATGAAATTTCAGTAATATTATATGACAAAATTTGCGTGGTGAGTAGTGCATTTACAATCAAAGTTAAAACTACAGATATTGCACAAGAGGGCGCAACGGTGTCAGGTATGAGTAAAGATAATGATGCAGTACAATTATTTGATGGAAATAAATTCATTGGTAATATGGCGTTAGAAAATGGATACTATATTTATACAGTGAATGATAGTATAAGTGCTGATGTTTTAACTATTCATGCAAAGGATGCTAATGGTTATAAAACAATTAAAAAAATATCAGAAATTGATAGTAGCAAAAAAGACAGTTATTACATGGAAAAAGAAACGCCTACTTTAAAGCCGGATTATAAAAATGCTGTGAATAGTAATGGTCAATATTGGTTTAATAATAATGGTGGAGACTTTGTTATTGAAGTTGAGGATTCTGGAAGTGGAGTTAAATCAGTAACAATAACTGATGAAATTAAAAACGATAATAAATCAGTTATAAAGAATTACTTAAATAAGATTTTTGATAAGCAAGAAAAAAATTATAAGCAGGCAATTGACACAAGTTTATTAGATGAAGGTGATCATACTTTTTCGGTGACAGTTGTTGATAACTGTGGAAATAAACAGTCAGAAAAATATGAAATTCACGTGGATCACAGTGAACCAGAGATTTCATATGAAGTGAAAGCACCAAATAAAAAAGTTATTGATAATAAAGATTGGTATGATATTAATGACGAGTTAGAAATTGTTGCAACAATAAAAAAATCGACTTCAGATATTAAAAATGTTGAATTTAAAGTAAATAATCAAAATTTAGAATATGCTGAAACAATAGAGGAAGTAAATGAAAAACTGATAATAAACCTTAAAGTACCGGTAAAAAATTATATAGGGAATAGCGAAAATAAAATTAGTATTGTGGGATACATTGAAAGCTTATCAGGAAACAATAATAATTCAAAAAGTATTTATTCATGCTATATAGACAAAGCAGATCCTAAAATAAATAGTATTACAATTAATAAAATTGACAATGCATTATTTCAACCAACATTAAATTTGATATCTACAGGAATTTATTCAAATGGATCTTTAAAATTTAAAGTTGAAGCAAGTGATGTACAAGGTGATAGTGGAATTGATTATGTGGAATTTGCGTATTACAAAGACGGAGATAGAGTTGTTAAAAAAATGACATCTGTTGAAAACCGATTTGAGTATATACTACCATTTGAAATTAATTCTGAAATGTTTAATAGTAACTTCGAAATAATTGCATATGATAAATACGGGAAAGAAAGCAAATTTATTCCTTCTATTAAAGATGAAGCGGGTAATAGTACAGACAAATATTTTGTTATGCAGGAAGATATTACACCTATAGCAAAGATAAATCTTCCAAAGAGTGACGGTAGTGAAAGAACGGACGATCAATTGTGGTACAACAAAAACAAAAATATTTCTATCGACTTAGAAGACAAGCAGTCAGGAATCAGGTATGTAAAAATATTTGTTAATGGTGTAGAAATAGTTAAAGATATTAATGGAACTAAAATAGTTGATACTAAATATTCAAAATCATCACCTAAGAACATAACTTCTTTAACATATAACTTTACAACAGATTATATTATAAAAGAGGTAGGTAAAGCAGAGGATGGCAAATATAAAATAAAAGTAGAGATGTCGGACAATGCTGGAAATATATATGTAGATAATAATAAATCATTTAATATAGATGAGACAAATCCAAGTGTTGATAAAATCGAATTTTCAAGAAAAACATCTGATGGAATTTTAACAACAAATGATTTTAACACAGAGTTTAAGTATGGTTATTATTTTAATAATAGCTTTTATTTGAAAATTCATACTTCTGATAAAAAGCCATCTTCCGGATTAAGTCATATCGAATATAAATTGGTGGTATATAATAATGGGAAGAAAGAAGATAGTATAAATAAAACTTCATCAATTGTGAATGGTATGGCAAAAATTGAAATACCTAAAGGCTTTAAAGGTCAGATTTTTGTTAAGGCAATAGACATGGTTGGTAATGTATCAAAACAAGTCACAACTTTGGGTTATATTGAAGATGAGAGTGCACCTGAAATAGATATAAAACCATTGAAGAAGACTAAATATAAAGATAATTTAGGAAACAATTTATATTCTAAAAATGTTTCTGTAGATGTTTCTATTACGGATACAAAATCTGGATTGAAGACAATTGAGTACTACGTAGATGCAGAAAACAATAAAATTGAAAAGAAAATGATACAACTATCCAATGAAGGATATAAAGAAGGGGACAAACTTGAAGATGGATGGATTGTTACTAAAACAGACAGAAATCTTGTGGTTAAGGTGTCTCGAAAAATCGTTTTTAGCTCTGACGATAATGACATTGTTGCACATTTTAGAGCATCAGACATGGCTGGGAATAAAACAAAATATACTAAAACACAGAAATTCTCAATAGATAAAACAGCACCTGTAATTAAAATTGATTTTTCTAGTGGAGTTAAAAGCAATTCTAAATATTATAATAGCAAAACAAGAGCAATAATGAATATTACTGTTGAAGAAAGAAATTTTGATAAGGAATTGTTGAATATTGTAATTTCGGATTCTTACCATAATAACAAAATAAATCCTAAATTTGTCAAAGAAAAAGGCAAATATTCTTATGTTGCAACTATTGATTATCCGGAAGGTGATTATAATGTTCAGGTGTCTGCAAATGATATAGTGGGTCATAAAGCAAAAATACATTCTAATGGTGGAAAGAAATCAACAGAATTATATACGGCAGAATTTATAGTGGATACTACTAATCCAAGCGTATCTACAAATTTTAGTTCTTTTGTGAATAATAGTACGCAAAAAGAGGGTAATTATTTTAATAAGAAAAAAACAGCAACAATTAGTGTAAAAGAGCATAACTTTGATCCTGAATTAATGAATATTAATGTTTTTGAAAAAGAAGCAGGAAAAGATCAAAGTGTTAAAGGGGCAGAGAAAATAAGTTATGCTGCGTATAGTAAAAAAGGATGGAGTGATAATGGCGATACACATTCTATAGAATTACAATTTGAAAGAGATGGAATATATAAAATAGAAATGAAGCCATCTGATATTTCAGAAAACAAAGGTGAAACAGATAGCACAGTTGTATTTGAAATTGACACAACAGCTCCAGAGATATTTATGATTAATGGGGAAAGTGTTGATAAGAAAAAAACAAACATTATTGATGTCTATGATGAAAAAAGGAAAGACGATGCTTCACCAATGGTAGAATACTATGATGCCAACTTTGATTGCATAAAATATGAAATCGTTAAATATATTCCAGAATATCAAAATGGAAAAGAATTTTCGAGTATATTACCGGAAACGATAAAGAAAACTTTGAACAGCAAAGAATTTAAACTGGAGGACTTTAAAGAAGATGGTATTTATGCTGTTCAAATGACTGCATATGATAAGGCCGGTAATGCTAGCAAGGTAAACAAAAATACATATGTTAGAATGGTTAAATCAGATGTATTGGCATACATTGAGGATAGTCATCCGGGAGTAAACGGAAAGATAGGGAAGGGATGGTATTCAATAGAGGACGAAGATGGACCTTTAAGTAAAAGACCGGATAATTTTGAAAATTTAAACATAGCTGTGATTACTAGAAAAGATTCAAATATTTCTATTACATTAAATAGTAACGATGGAGATAGTATTGACACTGGAATAGAATGTTCAAATAAGGAAGAAGTATATGGTGCAGGTGTATACAGATATGTATTATCAAAAGATTACTTTAAAGATCATTATCAGGAAGATACGGACGCAACTTTTTATCTCACAGTAAATGATTCTGACAAAAAAATTGAATTAGGCCAAATTCATATAGATAACATTGCGCCAGAATGTGATTTACCTTCATATTTTCATAATTGGGGATGGATGAAGGGAACAGGTGAGAAAAAAATTGAAATTACCAATATAAGTGAAAAGATAGATACAAGTGCAAGCACTGTATATATTGATGGAGAAAAGGTTAAATATTCATATGATTCAAATAAAAATAAAATAACATTTTCAATTGAAAATGGAAGTCATAGTGTCGGAATCTTGTTGGTGGATTATGCAGGAAATAAATATAATGTTCCTGAAATTTCGCATTTAGGTGTTGGTAATTTTAGACTTTATTTGGGGATATGTATGTCAATTGTTATACTTGCCGGAGTTTCTATGCTCATAATATTAAAAAGGAAAAGAAAAGTTGAAAATTTAGAATGATTTTTATAAAATAAATTTTCACATAAATGTTAGAGCAGTAATGCAGAATAATTTCTTAAAGATTACTGGAAGAGTAATTGCTAAATTTAATTGCAAGAAATAGGCGGAGAAAAATGCAATTCAAGAGTGGTTGACTAACTGACGGTCATAAAGTATAATAGCTATTAATAGGAGGCAGTGGTATGGCAAAGATGGGCAGACCAAAGATAGATAATCCGAAGGTCAACAAAATTTCGGTTAGGCTATCAAATGAGGAACACGAAAAACTCGTTGAGTTTGCTAAGGCACATTCAATGACAAAAGCGGAAGCTTTTAAAAAGGGCTTAGAACTTTTGTATGAGCAGTGCAAATAAAATGCAAGCCACGATGCAATATTCTTTAAGTTGACCACAACTTGAGAACAAAAAAATAACAAGTCAAAATAATTAGAAATTTTAATCAAACGAGAGGCAAAATATGGACAGAGAGAGTAAAGAGAAACACCTATCAACCGTCAGCCTTTTTAGAGTTTGAATAGACACAAAAATCCCACAATGCCTTTATTTATGGGCATTGTGAGAGGTAGTGATTATATCGTGGCAACGATATGGCAACACTAAAACAATTTACCCATATGTATAAATGAAAAAACCTTACTGATTTTGAGGAGTCAGTAAGGTTTTTTTATGCTCTTTTATAAATCAATTAGTTTATGATATCCGTGAGTATTAGCCGGATAGTTGTATCTCCAATTATCGTATTCTTCCTTGGAGATTTCTCCGGTATCAAGCTTGGACTTCATCTTTGCCCAGGACTTTGCCTCATGACCTAAAGCGTCGTGGATGGCACCTAAATCAAGGGTAACATGACTTCCTTCCTGTCTGACGGATATACCATAAATATCTTCAAGAGTGAACAGAAGCTGCATAATTCCCACATGAGTATCAATGTCAGGAACATTAATGGCCGCAGGAGAAACTTCCAAAATGGAAGAAAGAGTTTCAATCAAATCATCCTTGGGAACACGTTTCTCTGCTTCATATTGAGCCATGCGGATATCAGCAGTACTTTCCTTAAAACCTAACTGAACTCCCAATTCCTTTTGAGTTAAACCTTTACGCTTGCGAAAAGTTCTAATTCTTTCACCAATTGCCATAACAAACCTCCAATTTAACATAAAAATTCCCAATGCGGGATAACTTAAACAAATTCGCTAATGTCAGTATAACATAGGTAAAAATGTATATCAAGAAAAACTTAAACAAAAAAAGTTAATTTTTCTATTGACTTAAACTAAAAAGTTTAATATAATGCACATTATCTTAAACAAATATGTTTAAGAAATATAATGAAGGAGGAAAAAATCATGGAAAAGAACTTTATGACAGTCGACGATGTTGCAGAAGAACTTTCTGTTTCAAAGTCCAAGGCTTACAAGATTGTAAGACAGCTTAATAAGGAACTGGAAGAAAAAGGCATCATCACGGTAGCAGGACGTGTCTGTACTTCTTATTTCAGAAAAAAAGTAATGTACAGCGGTGATTAGAAAATATTTATAAAAGGAAGGTGATGAACATGAGCGTTTATTCTTACATGGCAAATAATAAGAAAAAATGGAGAGCTGTTTATCGCTATACTGACTTTACCGGAAAAAGAAGACAGACACAGAAAAGAGGCTTCAACACAAAAAGAGAAGCGGAGTTTTGGCTTGAAAATAAGAAGAAAGCCGAAAACGGACAATTGAACATGACATTTGGAAGTTTTTATGAAATCTACGAAAGAGACAAGAAGGCAAGGGTAAAGGAAACCACCTTTGAGACAAAATCATATGTGGTAAGAGACAAAATCCTTCCTTACTTTAAGGACAGAAGAATGGATGAGATTAAACCAAAGGATGTAATGGAGTGGCAGAATGAACTGCTTAATTACAGGAATGAAAAGGGAGAGCCTTATTCATCAGGTTACCTAAGAACAATTCACGCACAGCTTAGCGCAATATTTAATTTCGCAAAAAGATATTATGGGCTATCCACAAATCCTGCGGCAATAGTCGGGACAATGAAAAATGACGTTGAAAAGGAAGTGGAAATCTGGACAAAGGAAGAATACCTGAAGTTTTCGGAAGCAGTCATGGACAAGCCATTATCGTTTTATGCATTTGAAGTATTGTACTGGACAGGTGTCAGGGAAGGAGAACTACTGGCACTTACTCCGGCAGATTTTGATTTTGAAAATAACACAATGAGAATTAACAAGAATTATCAGAAGGTAAAGGGACGTGAAATCATTACTTCTCCAAAGACAAAAAAGAGTAACAGGGTGGTGAAGATTCCACAGTTTCTGGCAGATGAGATTAAGGATTACATGAAATGCTTTTATGACCTGAAACCTGACCAGAGACTTTTCTTTAAGTCAAAAGGGTATCTTGGACACGAAATAACAAGAGGTTCCAAGAAGGCAGGAATTAAGAGAATCAACATACACGCCCTTAGACATTCACACATTTCACTGCTTATGGACAGAGGATTTTCAGCACTTGACATAGCTGAAAGGGTAGGGCATGAAGCAATCAGCATTACTTACAAATATGCCCACATGTATCCAAACAAGCAGGATGAAATGGCAAGAAAACTTGAAGAGGAAAGGAGTTAGGAATAATGGAAAAATCATTGGACAGTCACGGTCGTTGGAGAAAGAAGATAGTAGCCTTCAGGGTTTCTGAGGAAGAGGCAAGAATCATTGATGACAGGGTTGCCCTGTCAGGACTGACAAAGCAGGAATACATTATCCGCAGGCTGTGTGAAAAGGAAATTGTGGTAAATGGAAATCCAAAGGTTTACATTGCCTTAAAAAACAGACTTAATGACGTGTATGAGGAGTTAAAAAGAATTACAGGTGCAGGTGAGGTTGATGATGTTTTGTTAGAGGTAATTGAACTAATCGGTGTTACCATGAACGGAATGAAGGAGGATAAGAATAATGAATAATAAAACAACAGTGACTACCCTTAACGTATCTGTTGGCGCAGATAACGGGCAGTCACCAAGTGTTACCAAACACAGTAACAGTATAACAGATAATAATTGTGTTCGCAATTTGCAATCCACCGGTACCCCGGTGGGTGAAAATCTGGAAACAGTATCAATGGAAGAACTTTATGACACGGTATATCCGATTAAGAAACCTTTGGTTGAGGATCTGATTTACAACGGAGTGTATCTGTTTGTCGGTGCACCAAAGGTTGGAAAGTCGTTCTTAATGGCTGAAATAGGTTTCTGTGTAAGTGTAGGAATTGACCTTTGGGGGCATAAGACCAATCAGGGAACAGTGCTGTATCTGGCATTGGAAGATGATTATGCAAGACTTCAACAGAGACTTTCAAGAATGTTTGGAATTGATGTGGCAGAGCATTTTTACTTCGCCACACGTTCCAAAAATCTCAATGAAGGTCTGGAAGAACAGCTTAAAGAGTTTCTTGTGGCGCATGCTGATACAAGACTTGTAATAATTGACACACTTCAGAAAATCAAGGAAATAAGTGGAGACAAATTCAGTTACGCAAACGATTATGACATCATTACAAAGCTAAAACACTTTGCTGATGAACATAACATTTGCATTCTGGTGGTTCATCACACAAGAAAGATGGATTCATCAGATGCCTTTGAAATGATATCGGGAACAAACGGACTGCTTGGTGCAGCTGACGGAGCTTTCATCATGCAGAAGGAAAAAAGAACTGACCTAAAGGCTACCGTTGACATAACAGGAAGAGACCAACAGGACCAGAAACTTTATCTTAAGTTTGAACCTGAGTTGTGTTTGTGGAAATTTGAAAAGGCTGAAACAGAGCTGTGGAAAGAGCCGGAAGATAAAGTACTTTCTGCTGTTAATACATATCTGATGGAAGCAGGATGTTTTCAGGGAACGGCAAGTGAACTGATGGATAAGATACAGGAGATTAATTTAGTTCCGAATCAGCTGACCAGACAGTTGAACATTAAGGCAGGAAGGCTGTATGAGGATTATGGCATCAGATATGACAATAAGCGTTGTCACGATGGCAGAATCATAACATTGGAATATGAAAAAGAGTAAAGCGTGACGATGGTGTCGATGGTGACGATGTTTTATGGCACGTAAATCATCGTCACAACCGTCACGCATCGTCACGGAACAAGATTGATTACAAAACAGTGAGGTTTAAAAATGAGCAAAAACAGAATGATAAGCAATGAATTAATGATGGCTTTGATTAAGTATCATGTATTAGACATGAAAAATAATGAAGAAATTAATAATCTTATAATTTCTGAGTTGGAAGAAAAACTAAGCAAGATGTCAAGGCACGAGGATTACACAAAAAGTAAAATGGCACCTACAAAAGAAGAGAGGGAAGAGTACAGACAGAAATATCTTGAAGCCGTTGGAATGCACCGGGACTTTAGATGGTAGTAACAGCTTGCAACATAAATAGAGTTCCTGTTGATAATATCAATACCTGCAAGTGACACTTGCAGGTTAAAGAATAATCAGGGAGAACCAAAAAGGATTGGTTACAGTTAAAAGTTAGTGACATCATGTCACTAAGAACCGCGGGACCCGGAGTCCCGAGGTTAAACATAATATAGCTGCCATTACAATTACAGCAACCACTAAATGCCATTTGACAGGTTATGAGTAAAGCATTGATAGCAGCTATATAAGCCCTCGGCAGAGCCCCCGCAGTTGTGTCTATGACAGAACTGCTAGGGGGTTATCAATTATGGCAGAGCCAAATTGATAAGAACCACCCGTTTTCAACAGCCTCGGGCAGACTACTAAAGACTAACAACGTGCAGGTGTCACCGCACGTATCAAAACAATAAAAGAAAAAAAGGAGTGAGATTATGGCAGGATTATCATATTCAGCACACCTGAGTCAGAAGAACAGTGCCATTAACAGCAAGGCGAAACTCTCAGGTGTTGCAAAGCACAATTTACGAAAGTACCGCTCCTTGGAATACGATAAGGAGAACATTGTAATTTTATGGGGTACGGATAAATTAGTGCAGGATGTAAAAAAAGTATATAAGGAACAGTTTGACGAAGCAGTCAGGGAATACAACAAAAAGCAGACAAGGGATGACAGAAAGATTGATGATTACTTTGAAAAGACAGCAAAGTCAAACAAAGACATGGCAGTGGAACTTATTTTTCAGATAGGAGACAAGGAGTTCTGGGATAAGAACTCTGACAAGAGAAGAAAGATGGATGCAGCCTTTAAAGAAATGCTTAACATGTTACAGAAGGAAGCACCAAATCTTGTTGTGGCAAATGCAGTGATACATTATGATGAGGCAAGTCCACACATGCACGTGGTGGCAGTTCCCGTAGCTGACGGATTTAAAAAGGGAATGTCAAAGCAGGTATCAAAGAGAAAGGTTTGTACAAAGGAATTTCTTGAAAAAGTATTGCAGGGCAGAATAAGAGAATACGCAGAGGGCAGGTCATTCATATGGATTGGAGAATTTCTGAAAGGAAAGGAAAAAGGTCGCAATAATGATTTGGCAGTTAAGGAATATAAGGTAAAAAAGGAAAATGAGAAATATGAAAAAGCAGTAAAAGAGGTTGAAAATCTGAATAATGAAATTCTAAAAAAGACTGTTGAAAGGAAAATAGCAGATAAGAAGCTGGAGGAAACATATAAAGAAATGAAAGAAGCTGATGCCGTGGCACAATGGGGAATAAAGGACATTAAAGAATTTGAAAAAAAGGTAGCAAAAGGTCCGGAAGAGCCTAAAGGACTGATGAGTGCAAAATCTTATAGAGAAAAGATTGTTATGCCGTTTCTTGCAGGTTTAAACAGAATATTTAAAAGAATAGTTAAAATGGCAAAAAGCTGCTTTGCGGAATCAATAGAATTAAAGAAGAAGCTGGAGAGGGTGGATGAAGATAGGAAAAAGTTGATAAGAGATAATGATGAACTTAAATGGTCTAAAGAATATCTGGAACAGGAACTTGATGAAAAGAATGAAAGGATTTATGAATTGGAAGAATCAGAGTTTTTGCTTGGATATTTTAGACGATTTGTTAAGGATGAGGATTATGAAAAGATTGTGGAGATGGGGAAGGAGGAAAGGGAAAATAATTTAACATTATAAATTTGCCATAAGAATATGGAATGAAAATAATTTATACTGAAAAATAGTGTAAAGAAAAAGAAGAAATGAAAAAATATCAGGAAAATACTGAGAAAAGAAACATTAGCAATTCGGAAGTTAAAATTATAGATAAAGTAATAAAATCAGTAGAATCATAAATGTTATTAGAAATTAAGTCGTTTTAGTTAGTCTGAAGCAACTTTAATAGTTAAGGTAAAAGTATTAGTGTGGTTAATATTGAATACTAATAAGCTCAATTAATAGTTGTAATAGTACTGTCGGCTTTTAATTAAATAGACTTATGATTCGGTATATTCCTGTAACCCCCCAGGTTGCAAATTAAAACAAAAAAAGATTTTGTAGGGAGTTACTTTTATGGGAAACTTAATATGAGTGTATAATAAAGAATTTTTTAAACAAGGTGTTGATAAAACTTAATTTAATAGAATAAATTAAATATTATTTAAGGAATTGTAATGCTTGACATTGAAGAGACTTATGTGTATGATAGCTATGTTTATTTTGTAAAATTTGGAAAAAACAAAGGAGGAGTTGATGTTATGAAAAGAAAATTGAAATTAATATCATTATTACTTGTTGTGACGCTTACAATTGGATTACTTGATACGCAATATTATTCAGATGCTGAAAGAGGTGCATTAGCAGCTGATTATGAAAATTATGTTGTTAATGATATGAGAGATGTGCATGTCTATTCAAAAAGTAGATTAGAAAAATTTGTAGATAATTTATCATATAGTGAAAAGTCTGATAAGAAAATAAAAGCAAAGGCCGTGAAAACAATTCCATTAAGTGTTTACAAAGGCATTAATTATACTTCAGCAGAAGATGAAGAAGAGATGGTTGTAATTGAGAATGATATAGATTACGATATTGAGACAGGAGAAATTGAAGTCGAAGTTTCTTGTCTAGATGAAGAAACAAATGAAGTTGTTGAAGAAACAGATGTTACTGGCAATGTAGCTATACAAGATGAATATATTATAGGAACCTATGAGTATAATGACGAAATATATGATTTAGGTGAGGTAATGGAACAAGTTGAAAATGACGAATGTATAGATGATTGTATCTTGCCAGCAATTCTTATTGGAGCTATCGTAGGCGCAGCTATCGGAGCTGTGGTAGGTGGTGTGACTTCATATGTTAAATACAAAGAGATAAGATGGCATTATGTCGCAGGAGGAGCTGTCATAGGAGGAGTGCTTGGTGCTGCTGCTGGTTGGGGAGTAGGCTATGTTGGAACTAAGGCATCTGTAAGTGCAGTAAAAGTTGCATCACAATGCAGTAAAGTGTCTAATTGTATGAAGTCTAAGAGCGCATTCAAATTTACAAAAACTGTGTTAGGGCATACTGAAAGACCATATCGTTCATCACAGTTACTAGTAAAAGAAATAATGAAATCTGCTACAGGAGTAGTAGATAAAACCGCTGCAAATTGTTATAAATGGAAAGTTCCAGGAACAATGAATAAGACAAAAGGAGTCTGGGAGTTGGTTGTTAACACAAAAACAAAAACAGTTGTTCATTTTCTATTTAAAAAGTAATAAGGGAGATAGTTTTGAAATTTGAAATTATTGGTACAGACAATACTATAGCAAGGAGTCTCTATCAAGTTGAAGAAGAAAGCCTAATGATATATGGAGAAAAAGCAGGCGCTAGTTTATGTATAGAGAATACATATTTGACTATAGATGTTGATATTGACACAGGCCTATTTGTTGGAATATCTGGATTTTTAGGGAATATAAATAATATTTCTTCTACAAAAGTATCAAATATTACACCAAAGAGAGGAATGTTGATTTATAAAAGGTATCAACATTTAGAAAAAGGAGTAGGGTATGATATCGGATACAAAGGAAAAATTTTTTTTGACAAAGCCAAGAAAATAATCGTTATATTAATGGAAGAGCAACCCAAAAACGGAGAGTGGTTTTGTGTGACACATAACATAAATGTTTTGCTGAATGATGGTGAATTGTGTGAAATCAGAATAAAAATTTAAAGGAAGAATAGCTTTGAAAAAAATATATTTAATTTTTATTATTAATTTATTATTGTTAGACTTGCTATGTTTAGGTACATTTGTCAAAATTGTTTCTTGCAATGAGCACGGACAAAGTGATAATAGCCCTATTAGTAAGGTCATCAATAATATTTGTGAAATAAAAGTTGGCGAGAATAAAACAAGCATGGGAACGGGAATATATATTGGTGACAATAAAATCCTAACATGTAATCATTTAGTGGAGAAAACAAAGGAAGATATAATAAAAGCAAAGTTCTATCAATCTAATGGCTGGCAGGAGTGTAAAGTTATAAGAGCTAGTAAAAAAGATGATCTTTTACTACTGAGTTTGAATATAAAAGAGACGGGTAATCATCTGTCTCCAATAATTTTTAGTGATAAAGATAGTATTATATTGGGAATGGAAGTTTACAGTATTGGCAATACATTGGGAAATGGATTAAGCGTTTCAAAAGGGATTGTAAGTTGTGCCTATAAAAAAATCGTTCGTAATTCTAAAGAAATGGGAGTGGTGCAAACGAATATTTCAATTGAAAATGGTGATAGCGGAGGACCTATATTTAATGCTAATGGTGAAATAGTAGGAATAAATTCATTTAGATTATTAGATTCATATGGTAATCCTACATATGCTAGTTCTTATGCTGTTTCAATTAAAGAAATAAGAGAGTTTTTATCAAATGAATAAAGATGAAGTTATTCAATCAGTTATAATAAGTTACTTTGATTTGCAAATGTAATTTGTTTATAACTTCAATTCTTAATAAATAAAATTATTTTAATACATCTCCTTATATAAATAGTGTCTTTTATTAAAATTACATGTTTAAGAGTTAAGCATTTATCAGAAATGGTACATACTTTTTTACACTTAAAAATGGAAGTGAGGAAAAAATAATGAACGGAATAAAAGGAATTATGTTTGAGGTTGATGGAAATGAAAAATAGAAAGGGTATAAAGCCTCTTGGGGTAATACTTGATTAAGCAAAAAATGAACTTACACGATATTTAATAGAAATCCAGAAAGTAATATATGAGAGGCTATTCCCTGTGAATTATGTTATGTTAGTATATTTGAAAAATAAAACAGAAAGGGAAAATGCAGAGAAAGAAATCTAAGAAAAGGATTTAAGAAAAGTTTTTTGAAATCTCTTTGCAAATAATCATAAACTTAGTATAATACCCTTGTGGCAACACTATGGCAACACGAAATCAGAAGAATAATACAAATAATATAATATAGGTAAATTAACAGATAAAAGCACACAAAACCTAAACAAATATGTTTAAGTTTAACTCGGTGCAAGCCGAGTTTGAATAATTTTCAAAAGCTCGCAAAGCCTAGTAAAATGGGCATTTGCGAGCTTGTTTTTTGCCTTGTGGTACTATTTTGGTACTAAAGTGAGCTGTGCAGGAATAGTTTCATTTATGCCTGAGGCCATGTTATTTTCCACTCAAAATATTCATTAGGAGAAATCTCTCCATTATTTAATTTCGTTTTCATTTCACACCATTCCGAAAGGAAATCATTTACCAATCCATATTCAAAAGTTAATGCGACAGGTGAGCCTGTACTGTCATAATCATCTTCGTTGTAAGTTGGTCTGGCAGCCTCGGAAGATTTTGCAGGTGTCATTGCAGTCAGATGAATCAGGTTGCTGGGAGCTGTGTACTCTGGGAATCTTGTACCTTTTCCACGTGCCGGGAGAGATGTGGCACTTTCTTCAAGCCAGAAAAGTGTTTCAATGATATCTTCAGCAGCACCAAGGCTGTAATCAGAGATTGCCTTGTAATTGCAGCGCAAAGCATCAGCAAGCTTTAGAATCATATCTTCACCGGGAATGCGGGCACCGGTTTCATACTGGGATATGCGGACAGACATATTTTTGCCTTCAAAGCCAAGTGCACCGCCCAGCTCATCCATTGTCATTTTACGGAATACCCGTATTTTCTTTATTCTTTCACCAATTGTCATAGTGTAGTTACCTCCGTTTATCTGTCTCTGATGGACTGTTAAAGACAGTATAACACGGAAAAAATGAAAATGGAAGTTTTTCTATACAAGAACATTAGAAAAACTTCTTGACAATTCAATACAACACGGTATAGAATAATATTAATTCAATTATCTATACGATATGGTATTGAAAAATAACTGAATGAGCGGTACAGAAATCTAACAGGCATTTGCCATGACATTCATAGGAATCGAGCGAATGTAGACACTCCCCCAAGCGGACCGAGTACCTCGAGCAGGAGCGGGCGGTATTACAGGAGATTATCTCAGGTAAGGAGGCTGGTTGTGACATCAGCAGAACTGGTATGGAGAAACGCCAAAACAAATATTTAAAGGAAAGGTGGTGAAAGGCATGAACGAAAAGTTTTTAGAAGTAGGAGATGTGATGCAGATTCTTGGAATTTCAAGATCCGCAGCATACAAGCTTATGAGACAGATTAACAGTGAACTTGAAAATAAGGGTTACATTGTGATTCGTGGAAAAGTAAGCAGAAAGTATTTTGAAGAACGCATTTATGGTATGAGTGATGTAGTATAAGCAACAGGTAAGAAGATTAAGGCAGAGGCAGGTGCGGAAGCGATACGGCTTAGGCATCTGCTTATGCATATGGAAAGAAGGAGATGATGAATATGCCAGCTTATAAAGACAGTAAGACAGGCACCTGGTTCGTCAAATTCTATTGTAAGGACTGGACTGGGGAAAATAAACAGATAAAGAAGAGAGGATTTGCAACAAAAAGAGAAGCATTGGATTATGAGCGTAATTACAAAATACGGCAGGAGAATAATCTGGATATGACATTTGGAGAGTTCTGGAAGCTGTATACAGAGGATGTGAAAAATTATGTCAAACTCAACACATGGCTTACCAAAGAACACATTGTGGATACAAAGATACTTCCATATTTTAAGAATATTAAGATGAATGAGATTACACCGGGAGATGTACGCAAGTGGCAGAATGAGATGGTTGCATTCCGTAATGAGAATGGGAAGAGTTATTCCCAGACTTACAAAAAGACAATGCACAACATTTTAAGTGCGATATTCAATCATGCATGCAGGTTTTATAATCTGAAATCAAATCCGGCAAGACAGGCCGGAAATATGGGCAGGGAAGAAAAGAAGGAAATGCTTTTCTGGACAACTGAGGAATATAAGAAGTTTTCAGAAGCGGTGATTGACAAGCCGGTTTCATTTTATTCATTTGAAATGCTGTACTGGACAGGAATGAGATTAGGTGAGCTGCTTGCTCTTACAATGGAAGATTTTGACTTTGAAAAGAACACAGTCAGAATAAATAAATCGTATCAGCGGCTGCAGGGGCAGGATGTTATTACAACACCGAAAACATCTAAGAGCAACAGGACAATCAAGCTGCCAAAGTTCCTTGCAGAAGAAATGCAGGAATATTTTGCAATGTTATATGACCAGAAACCAACAGACAGGATTTTTCTGGTAACAAAGAGCTTCCTTCATCATGAGATGGAGCGTGGCTGCAAATTATCCGGTGTGAAGAAAATCAGAATCCATGATCTAAGGCATTCGCACATTTCACATCTGATCGACCTCGGGTTTTCCGCAGTTGCAATAGCTGACAGGGTTGGTCATGAGAGCATTGATATCACATATCGTTATTCGCATCTGTTTCCGTCAAAGCAGGTGGCAATGGCGGACAGACTTGATGCTGTCAATGCAAGCTTTGAGGATTGTGAAGAGCAGGATGATGATGTAGAAATCATGCAGACAGAGGAAACAGCACCTATGATTGATATGGATGCGGCTTCGGAAAAGATTATAAGCATTGATAAGTACAAGGCAGTCTGATAATGCGGGTACAAGTTTTGCTGGATATACGAAGCTGAAATTAAAAGAATAGATTTTATATCGGAAGGAGCAGATTATTATGAGCGAGAAAAGGCTGGATGCCAAGAACAGATGGAGAAATGTTGTAGTAGCGTTTCGTATGTCACCGGAGGAAGCACAGGAGCTGAATGTGAAGGTTTCACTCAGCGGACTTTCAAAACAGGATTATATCATCCAATGTCTTCTGAAGCATGAAATCAGGGTTGTTGGTGGAATGAAGGTGGCAAAGAAAGTACAGGTGCATCTTGATACGATACTGGAAGAATTACAGACATTAGATGAAGCAGACAGAGGTATAGATGTTGAAGAACTGCTGGTTCCATTAAAGCATGTGCTTGATATTCTGCAAAGTGATGAGAAAGGCGGTAATCATTATGAGTAAGACAACATTTGAAAAGCTAGGTATCCCATATGAAGAAAGGGATGGAATCTTCTATCCGGTTCTTGTCGCAGGGACAGAGAAGGCAGATATAGAAGTAGGAAAGTATGGGCGAATGTGGATTAAATATATCAAGGAAGAATATCCAATGAGATATAAGAGTCTGGTGCGGTTCGGGGAGCTTGAAGAGCGAGCAGATGAAGTCAATGATACAGCATATGAGCTGCTCGATGATATTGAAGCTAAGTGGCTGAAAAAGCATAAGCCAAAGAACCCAAATTCCTTTACAGAACAGTTACAGCTAAGAACACAGACCAGGATGATGGCAGAGGAAATCGTTATTATGGATGTAGTGATGCAGTTTCATTAGTGTGGGGGCAAAAAGTGCCGTCAAAATGCAAAAGTGGGGGCAAAAAGCGCCCCCAAAACAGTAAAGTGACGGCAAAAAGCGCCACCATATCAGTAATTGTGGTGGAATATTAACCACCACATATCATATACAGGGTGCAGGTGCTCCTGCCAAGACGAGAAATTATGTAAACGCTGATGGCGTTTATATTTTTTCGGGAAAAGGTCCGACCTTTTCCGCATCTTGCAAAACCTATGAACACAATTTTAAGAGAGGTTGAAAAAGCAATGGTACAGATAAAAAGAGATTGGTTTGATACAGCATTAGAAAACTACGAAAGGGGAGAAACGTATGGCAGATGGAAAGAGAAGATACAAGTCTGACAGGAAAGATTATAAGGTATCTGTGAAGCTGTCAGAGAAAGATATGGATATTCTAAAAGCAGCACTTAAACGAACAGGAATGACAGCAAGTGCATATATAAGAGAATTGATCCGGACAGGCGGCAACATTGATACAAATTATCCAGAGGACAGGGCAAGAGTAATCCGTGTTATTGCCGGTATTGCAAATAATATTAATCAGGCGGTAAAGCTTGGCAATTCACAGGGAAAGTTATATTACAGCGATATTGATAAACTGCAGAGCAGTCTGGATGATGTAAAGAAAACATTTGGGGAGGTGCTGGAAATATGGCGATTACAAAGATCCTGAATATCATGGAATCGGAAGGTAGAAATCCGGCATCGCACCTGAAGAATGCTTTGGAATATATTCAGAATCCGGATAAGACAGAAGAATGTGTACTGGTGGGCGGTATTAACTGCCTGCCGGATACAGCATTTGAGCAGATGGAAGAGACAAAGAATATATTTCATAAGACAGGTAAAAGGCAGGGCTATCATGTGATTATATCGTTTTCGCCGGAGGAAAAAGTAACGGCAGAGCAGGCAATGTATGTCCTCGAGCATTTCGCAAAGGATGTGCTTGGTGATGATTATGAGGCGGTGTATGCAGTCCATACTGACAGGGAACATATGCATGGGCATCTGATCTGGAACAGTGTAAGCATGACAACCGGCAAGAAATACAATTCACCGAAAAGCAACTGGAAAAATCATCTCCAGCCAATTACAAATAAATATTGTGATGAACTTGGATTTTCCATCATGCCGGCAGAGTACAGCAGGAATCCGAAAAATATCAGCAGGGATAAGTGGGAAAAGGAAATGTCAATGAAAGAAATAATTCTAAGGGATGCCAAGATGTGTGCATATGCAGCCGGGAATGTGGAGCATTTTAAATATCTGATGAAAAGACTTGGATATGTATTTAAGAAAGACGCATGGATGGAGGTGCAGGCACCGGGATTTCGGTATTATCATAAACTGGCAAAGCTGGACGAGATGTTTTCACAAGATATGTTACGGCATTATGTGGATATGCCCTGGATGGCAAAGCCTTATTTTTATTCGTCGGATATCAGGGGACTACACAGGGCGAAGCTGTCACCATTCCAGAAGAAGTTTTATGCAAAGCTATACAGATTAAGGGTTGTAGAACAGAAGCGTTTTGTAGTTGGTGGAGCAAAGTATGCAGAGGATTTGAAGAGGTTTCATCAGTTACAGGATGAATATCTGCTACTTGTGAATAATGACATTAAAAGTATTGTGGAGCTTGTGGATTTCATAAGTGAGCAGGAAGAAAAGATTCAGCAGATTGAGGACAGACAGCATGAAATATACAGAGAAAGCTCAAGTCGGAAACGGAATATTAAGAACGAGGAGCAGTATCGTGAGTATCAGATATGGCATGTGGAAGTGCAGGAAGAACTGGACGAATTGAAGCAGGAGAAAAGAAAGATTAAGAGGCAGATACAGCTTGCTGATGGCATTATAAAAGAAGACTTGTATACGGCTTATTATGCGGTGGCGGGGAATGAAGAAATAGTTGCAGACAGGGATATTGAGATACCAAGGATGGAAGAGGAGGCTGTGTTTGAGGAAGATGTGGCTGTTGAGCCGGAGACGAATGTTGTGGTAATGAATCCAGACAATAATCAGAACGATACGTCTGTAATGCCAGATATTCGTAATGTGTCTGATGTAAATATGGCAAGAATGGATGAAGATATTAATGATGTAACAGGTAAAAGTGAATTTATGGAATCTGAAGAAAAAGTGTCTGTGGACAAAGCTGGCTGGATTGTCAGGAGGATATTAGAGTTTGGTGGTTATGAGAATATTAGTGATTCTGTTAAGGCTGATATATTCGGAATTGATATTGCTGATGTTAGTGGAAGCATATGGTTGTTCTCGGATGTAATGAAAAGGCTGGGGATAAAGCTGGATGGCGACGAAATGTATGAGGAATTCCAGAGAATGTATGATGAGAGTGTTGGTAGAGATGCTGGTAAAGATAAAGCAGAAGATAAGATGTGGAATAGGGGCAGAGGAAGGTAATTCCTCTGTCTCTTCCAGTTATGTATTAGGTAGAAAAATATTGATTCATTGAGTTTTATATGCTTAAAAATTATTTTGACATTATCAAAAAATATGTTTATAATATAAAAACAGATAGTAAGCAGGAGGATTGGTGCATGACAATATCAGAACAAATAAAAGTATTGTGTGTGAGATGTGGTGTAAGTGAAGCAGAACTGGCAAGGCGGCTGGGAAAATCGCCACAAAGCTTTAATTCGAAAATGAAAAGAGAAAGTTTTACAGTAGAAGATTTAGAGAAAATTGCAGATGTATTGGGTGTCGAATTTAACAGAGAATTTATATTAGCAAATGGAGATAAAGTTTGATGAAGAATATTGTAAAAGAATTTAAACTTGGAGAATTATTTTGTGGTCCTGGCGGATTGGCACTGGGAGCAACGACAGCGAAGATTGAAGATTCAGATTATAAGATTATTCATAAATGGGCAAATGATTATGATAAAGACACATGTAATACATATACGAGAAATATCTGCCCAGATGATGGAGAGAGTGTTATTTGTGGAGATGTAAGAAAACTTGATATTGACAGTCTTGGAGATATAGATGCATTAGCTTTTGGATTTCCATGCAATGATTTTTCTGTTGTAGGTGAGCAAAAGGGATTTGATGGTGTATATGGTCCGTTATATACATATGGGGTAAAAGTATTAAAGAAATATGAGCCTTTGTGGTTTTTAGCAGAAAATGTTGGCGGATTAAAGAGTGCTAATGATGGAAAGGCATTTCAGAAGATACAGGAAGATTTGAAGAATGCTGGATATAGAATATATCCTAATTTATATAAATTTGAGGAATATGGGGTGCCGCAGGCAAGACATAGGGTGATAATTGTTGGTATCAGGGAGGATCTGCCATATGAATTTAAAATACCTAGTCCAAAACCATATAAAAATGTTGATGTTACTTGTAAGAATGCAATAGAGAATCCTCCAATCGGAAAAGAAGCTTATAATAACGAGTTAACAAAGCAATCCGAAATAGTTGTAAAACGATTGAAATATATTAAACCGGGAGAAAATGCGTTTACTGCGGATTTGCCAGAAGAATTGCAGCTTAAAGTGAAAGGGGCAAAGATAAGTCAGATTTATAAGAGGTTAGATCCAGATAAACCTGCATATACAGTAACTGGTTCTGGTGGCGGTGGAACGCATATGTATCATTATTCGGAGCCAAGAGCATTGACTAATAGAGAGAGGGCAAGATTACAGACATTTCCTGATAATTACATTTTTGAGGGATCTAAAGAGTCTGTTAGAAAACAAATCGGTATGGCGGTACCTGCAAAAGGAGCTAAAATTATCTTTGAAGCTATTTTAAGAACATTTGCGGGAATTGACTACGAAAGTGTAGAACCAAGTATAAAGGAGTAAGGTATGTATACTGATAATTTTGAAGAAGAAATATTGTTTATACCAGCGAGAAAAGATGGCGAAGCATGTAATCATTTGAAAATTGTTACAGCATTTACCGATGTTGAGAGAATATCAAGTCACTTGATAAAACTATTTGATGGCAGGAATAAAGAATATGTGTCTGGAATAAAGGTGGACATTATACTTGGAATGACAAAGGGTACGGGGCTGACACAAAAGAAACATGACAAGATATGTTCATTGATAAAAAGATTGAATAGTGTATCTGGAATGCCTCAGATATCATGCAATTATATTGTGGAAGGTAAACAGGTACATTCAAAGGTGTATGTATGGTGCAGGGGGCGAAAGGCAATAGAAGCTTTTAATGGTTCAGCTAATTATACCATGAATGCATTTTTTGCAAGAAGAGAATGCATGGATGTATGTAATCCTAAAGAGGCAAACCATTATTTCAACAGTCTATTACCTGATACGATAAATTGCTTTGATGGGCAGATAAAAGATAAGGTTTCATTTTCTAGCAAGAAAAATGTGGAAGATGATGTTGCGGATACTAATTTGGAAAATTTATCTTGGGAGAATTATCAGACTATTGAGCCGGTAGATACATTAGAAGTTTCTTTACTGAAAGCTGATGGCAGCGATACGGGATATGGTTCTGGCGTAAATTGGGGAATACGTAAAAATGGCTATAAGAGAAATAGAAACCAGGCGTATATTCCATATAATGTGGCAGATCATAAAGATGGATTTTTCCCAGATGTAAATGCTGATGGAACGTATCCAGTGTTTAAGGTTGTAACAAAGGAATATGATGCTTTTTATATGAGACAGGCACAAGCAAAGGGAAAGGCATTAGAAACTCCAGAAAGTAATGCGATAATAGGAGAATGGATAAGGCATAAACTTGGAGTGCCGGATGGTACATATATTACGAAACAAATGTTAGATCAATATGGAAAAACAAAGGTTTTGTTTAAAAAGTATGAAGATGGCATATATACTTTGGAGTACTAATTCTGGCATTAAGGAGAGAACAATATGGAGCAGAAGATCAATATCAATAATTTAGACGATTTGCAAAAACAGGCGTTAGTCTGCATGTATTATGCTATGCTTCCTAAAACAGACGCAAGATATAAGCAGAGAATGCATGATTGGGAAGTGTTAGAAAAGAGATTTGGAACAAAGAAAACAACATATAAACATGCAAAGGATGCTTTTGATTTTTATTTTCCTAACAATGGAAGAAAAGGCTGGAGTGATGATAGAGATTTAAGAAGACGAGGACATGCGTATCAGGAAGTATTTGAGCTGTATAAGGATTATTCTACCGACCAATTGGAAAAAGCTGTAGCGGAGATTATTCATGGATATGAGAATGAAGAGCCAACATTTGTATCTATGAAATGTGGTTTTCCAGATACAGTACATAACATTCTCAATGGAAACAAAGATATAACAGTTGATGGCGTTTATACTCTGAAAGAGGAATTGAATATTGGAAAGCATGTATTTGTTACATTGGGAGGAGACACAGGAAAATCAGAGGTTGATTGGGTTCCAGGGTTTATAGGAGTAGCACATGTAATTAGAGAGCCTTATGATTTTGGATATAATGGTAAGGAAAAATACTTTAAGTTTGATATAGAAGTTGACTGTGTTTTTGAAAAGCCATTTAAAAGGGAAGATTTTTTAAGCTATAGAGAAGCATACGATGCTCCATATATAGGACCAGAGTTATCAAGAGATCCGTCACAGGCATTAAGTACTTTGGATATGGTAAAGGCGGTTGCGGTTATACGTGCAGTACTTGATGAATTCCCGGAAATGCTTGAAAAATTTAAGGGAATTTTTGACAGAGAATTTATGGACAGGGTGCTTGGAGCAGTTACTGTAATGATACCAACATCTGTAAAATTTGGAGAAAGCAAAGAGGATGCAGTAAATTCTATTCAGGAAGAAATGAGCATAGAGAATGAAGGCTCTGAGGAGGAAGAAATGGAATCTAAGCCATATATTGAACCTGATTATTATACAGGGTGTTCACGTAAAAATAAGGATACGGGGAGTGTATATGCACACAATAGAATTGTATTTGGAGCACCAGGAACAGGAAAAAGTTTTAAGCTGAATGACGAGCAGAAGGATCTCATTTCAGAAGGTGGAGAGTACGAAAGGGTTACATTCCATCCAGATTATTCATATGCTAATTTTGTTGGAACATATAAGCCGGTACCTACAAAAAATGGAATATCATATGAGTATGTTCCAGGACCATTTATGCGGACATATGTAAAGGCAATAGAAAATGGACAGTTGGGGAATAAGGAAGATGTAAAACCATTTCTGCTTCTTATAGAGGAAATTAATAGAGCAAATGTTACAGCTGTATTTGGAGAGGTATTTCAGCTTTTAGATCGAGACGATAGAAATGCAAGTCAATACCCAGTAAAACCTTCTGAAGATATAAAGGCATATTTGGCAAAAGAACTTGGTGGAAAGCCAGAGCAGTATGATGAAATAAAGATACCAGATAATATGTATATTTGGTCAACGATGAATAGTGCAGATCAGGGTGTATTCCCAATGGATACAGCATTTAAAAGAAGATGGAATTTTGAATATATAGGCATTAACCATAAGGAAGAAAAAATTAAAGATACATATTTAGTGTGTGATAAAGCACAGGTGCCATATAGAGTTGACTGGAATGAGCTTAGGAAGGCTATAAATACAACACTTGCCTCAAGAGATTATAAGATAAATGAAGACAAGCTTATGGGACCATTTTTTGTATCTAAAAGTATTTTAGACAATGAAGAAGCATTTAGAGAGACTTTTAAGAGCAAAATTATTATGTACTTATTTGAAGATGCAGCAAAGCAGAGAAGGCATATGTTGTTTGGAGGCTGTGATGAGGATATAAGAAATCAATATTCAGCAATTTGCGAGGAATTTGATAAAAGAGGCATAGATATTTTCTGTAAAGAAATCCGAGACAAAATCAAGAAAGAATATTTGAGTGAATTAGAATGAGAAGGGAATGTTACTAAATGATTTCTAAATATGTCAAAGAGCAGAAGCGGTATACTCAAGATGAACTTAGAAAAATATTTGAATGCACTGCTGATGAAACAGTGCAGATTATAAGAAAGTTAAAAGAGTATGGAATTGTTAAAAATGTTAAAAAAAGTAATAGGCAAAGTATGCTCTCTGACTTAGTTGAGGAAGATATCAGAGTAACAGATATCGAAAGTGGAGAGCGGGAATTATATTATGTGTTTTCATTTGTTGGAGTAATTGTTGTATATGGATGGGTATTAAAGTGTTATCCTAAATATATTAGCTCTTGCGGCAGTCCAATAGCGCAGATGAAGCAGATTATGCGTGTTTTGGAAAAATATAATTCAAAAGAGCAGGTAATAAAACTATATAATGAAAGTGATGATGGAGGATCGTTTAACTTATTGGCAGTAATGCTGTATTTGCTACAGGATTATTATGATAATGGAATATATGCTAATGACGTTGATATTGTTGAGACTAATGGCACAGGAGAAATACTGTGGGACAGAACAATCAATGAAACATTTTCATATATATCAAATAACAGGCCATATTATACTGAATTACAGACAAAAAAGCGGACTTCAGATGAATATGATTTTATAAGACGCTTACATGCATGTGTATTGACTAAATTTTCAAAGGAACTTGAAGAATCCGATCTGCCAGAGTTATTTAATATTGTGACAGTAGAGCTGTCGGAAGAACAACTGGAAGATTTTGGGGATGAAGATTATATTTTATATAGGATACAAAATGAACTTAATGTGCAGTACAACACAAGAAAACAACTGGTGTTGAAGGCGATGTATGCGTATATAGCACAAAAAGCAAGCTTTAATAACATTGATAGTTTTAGCATATATGGTACCAACAGCTTTAACTTAGTATGGGAAAAAGTGTGTGCACAGAATTTTGGAAATGTTTTAAATGTAAAATTATCAGAGTTGCCACTTGGAGTTTGTGATGATTATAAAGAAAGTAAAGATAGTACTTTAATAGAAATAATTGACAGACCAGTATGGCATAAGACTTCAGATAATATTAGTGATGAAAAGTCAGATACACTACGACCAGATTTGATTAGTATTTATGAGTGTGGTGATAGTGGAGAATATTGTTTTGGCATATATGATGCAAAGTATTATAACATTAATTTTCATAAGAATGCGTCAGAATACAAAGTTATAGGACAGCCTGGAGTGGCAGATGTTACAAAGCAGTATTTATATCAACTTGCGTACGATGATTTTATAACAAAGCAAGGATACAAATATGTGCAGAATATGTTTTTATGTCCTGATGAATCTGGAGATAAAGAATATGGATGGGTGCAGATGGATATGCTTCATCAAATCGGAGATAAAAAACTAGAGAATGTGGCAGTTGTAAAGCTTTGTGCATCAGAAATGTATTCTTTATATTTAGCAGATCATATACTTAGTGAAAATGAGATGGACAAATATATTCCAGTAATTGGACGACATGAAGTAGATAGTCAAAACTTTGCAAATAGGATGATAGCATATCTTACGAGAATCACGACTGCCAGCAAACTGGCAGAGAAGAAACTGGAAATGAAATCTGACAAAGGCAGGCTTATATATCCGAAACAGATAAAAAGAGAATTGGGTGCAAAAATTATATATGATGCTATATGCCCTGTTGCAAGTAATGCTTTTTATGGATTTAATCCGTATGAAAAAGAAGACCATGAAAGTATGGTGGCAGAGGATATGGGAGATTCATATAATCGCTGTAGCCAGATTGCGGATGCCTCTATTGAGATAGAAGGAATTATAAAAGATTTATCAGAAGCGGAACTTAGAGATGAAAAAGTACTTAAAGTAGTACTAAAAAAATGCATTGAAAGTAAATCAGATATTAAATCTATGGCGGATGGAAAGTCGCTTGATATGCTGACAGATAAAATAATGGAACTTGTTAGAGATGTGTATTTATAGCGTGCAGCTAATGTACAGTTAAAGAATAAATGCCAGATAAAAAGCAAATGAGAAAAGAACTGGAAAAGTTGGGGGAAAACAGATTGTTGAGGTGATTTTGTGGCAGATGATTTAACAAAAGAGCAGCGGCATAAAAATATGAAAAATATTCATGGGAAGGATACAAAAATAGAAGTTATATTAAGAAAGGCTTTATGGAACAAAGGGTATCGGTATCGCAAGAATTATAAAAAACTTCCGGGAAGTCCAGATATCGTGCTGACAAAGTATAAGATAGCTATTTTTTGTGATGGAGAATTTTTTCATGGAAAAGACTGGGATACTTTAAAAAAGAGACTTGAAAAGAGTAACAATAGTAAGTACTGGATTAACAAGATATCCCGCAATAAAGAGCGGGATGATGAGATAAATAAGAAATTGGACTTTGAGGGCTGGACTGTAATCCGGTTCTGGGGTGAAGATATAAAGAAACATACGGATGAGTGTGTGAAGGTTGTGGAAGAGACAATCTTTGATAGTATAGAATTTGAAGAGTAGATGGCGAATAATAGAGCTTTAAAAATGTTTTAGGAAGAAATAATTTTGAAAGTTATCTTACAGGATTGCTTTGAGGACAAGCGAGAAATATTAGTAATGAAGGGAGAGGTGTATGTATGTACATTAGTGAGATTTTAGAAATTGAAAATTATAGAAACCTTTCGGGGCGAACAATTAAATTTGATAAGACAATAAATTTTCTGATTGGAGAAAATAATATAGGAAAAACAAACATACTAGAGCTGATACATATTTTTTTGTGTACAGGAAAGTTTGCAGAGTCAGATTTCAAGGATATTTTGCAACCTATACTTGTGAAAATAAAAATTGAATATGATGAGGATGAGGTTGGATTTTTTGAAGATAATTTTGATATTGATAATAGTAATGCAATTACTTTAATTGCAAAGCAAGATTCTGTGGATGAAAGAATTAGCTATTATCATGATACTCCTGTTCAAACGAAAATTAATTCGGCAGTAATTAGAAAAATGAATATTTTATATTATTATGCCCAACGTATGCCTTCTAAAGAAGTTGATTTTAGAAAAACAAGCGGTTCTGGAAAAGTTCTTAATTATTTGATCCAGCATAGTTTAGAATCATCAGGGATAGAAGAAAAGGATATATTGAAGAAGACAAAATTAAAAGGGATATTAAGTGATGTAAATAAGCAGATAGAAAGTCTTAATTCTATTACAGGAGATAAGGTTAGTGCATATCTTGATACAGAGGCAGATAAAATTGTTTGTAGGATGTTAGGACTTGGAGATGAGAATGGAAGAGAATTAAATGAACTTGGGGAAGGCATTCAGTATGCATTTAATATTTTATTACAGATTATTGAAATTATACATAATGTAAAAACAACAAGGAAAGCAGAAGATTTTACAGAGAGACTTATAGAAAAGAATGGGAAAAAATTATTTCCGCTGTTTCTTATATTAGATGAGCCAGAAATACACCAACATCCTTACAGGCAAAGAAGTCTTATTAAAAAAATTGACGCATTGATGAAAAATGAAAATCAGATATTTGTGAACTTACTAAATGAATTATTTGATATTGATGGACTTGTTGGACAGATTTTTATTGCGACGCATTCACCGAATATTTTATTGAATAATTACAAGCAGTTTATTAGAATTTATCATTCAACAGGGCAAGAGATTGAAATTATATCTGGAAGCAACTTAACGCTTGATGATACATTATATAAACATTTATTGCGTAGTTTTTTGTATTTAAAAGAAGCAATGTTTAGTAGATGTATTGTTTTTGTTGAAGGAGATACAGAAAATGGTGCTATGCCTGTCTTTGCTAAAAGAATGAATTTTGATTTCGACGAAAAAGGTATTGGTGTAGTAAAATTAGATGGAGCAGATAGCGTTGAAAATTGCATGAAGTTATATAATGAATTCAAAATAAAAGCTATTGCCATAATTGATAAAGACAAAAAAGATAAGTATGCTCATATGGCAGATGTCTTCTTCACAAAAGGAGATGATTTTGAAGAGGATGTTTACGACAATTTTACGCTTATAGATTATATGAAATATAATAATTGTATAGGAAAAATAAGTGCATTTGTTAGAATTTTACGACCATATGGAATTGTTTTGAATGTTTCTTCATATATAGCAGACCCAGAGAGATGTACAATTGATGATACTTTGCAACAACAGATAATACATGATATAAAGTCTAATGAATTAGTTGAATTAAGAAAGACAAAAAATGCATCTAAGGCATCATTATTGGCTGAATGTGTTACAACGGTTCCTGAATCATTTCAAAAAGTTATAAAAAAATTGAAAAAAGAGGTGAAATAATGGGACTGGAGGATATTATCAGAGATAAACATTCCGGGGACAATGAACATTTGGAGTTTATTTTCTCAGAAAAAAAGAAAATAATTGTAACAGCACCTGCTGGTTGTGGAAAAACTACGGCAATGGTTAGTAAAATTGCATGGGAGCTGGGAAAAGGAAATATATCATCAAATAAAAAAGTGCTTGCAATGACATTTAGTGTTAATGCGGCAATGAAGATAAAAGATTCTTTAAAATCATTATTGCCAGAACTTGTTGAGAATAGCGAACAATATATTTCAAAAGTAGATGTGGCTAATTATCATAACTTTGCAATGAAGCTATTGTATAAACATGGCTATTCTATTAATCCAGAATTTATTCATTTAGGTGACTTTATTATAGTGGATGAGGGAAATGATGTTCTTAATAATCACATTACAAGTTCTGACAGCGATAAATTAAAAGCATTGGACGACGCATTGAAGGCTTCTGATGAAGAAGAGATGAGAAATGTAATTGATGATTATTGGAATGTTTTGAATACAAAACTTATTCCGAATCATATTATTACATATAATGGATTATTAGTTTCTGCAATAAGGTTACTTAGAAAAGGACAGGTATCAAGTTTTTACAAGGAATATTATCAAATGGTTATCATTGATGAATTTCAAGATACAAATATGCTGGGATATTGGCTTGTAAATAAATTGATAGGAGATAATACTGTAATTTTCTTAGGTGATGATATACAAAAGATTTATGGATTTTTGGGAGCCGTCAATGGGATATTTGAAAAATATAAAGAAAAGTATCCTATTAAGGAAATAAAATTCTGTAATAATTATAGATTTAGAACCAATGATAGTATGAAGGAATTAGATAAGCTAATCAGATCTTATGGTAACTCGTATGCTCCTTCAGAATTTACAGCTTCTATTAATTTGAAACAGCTTAGTAATGATACAGAAGAAGACAATTTTATTGTCGAGGGAATTGAAAAGATAATTGCTAATTCAAATGATAAAGTTGCTGTATTAGTGCGTGCAGGTAATCAAGGCGAATCAATAGCAGTGAAATTAAAAAGGAAAGGAATAGTGTATTTTAATGCTTTGTTCAGAGATACAGATGTTGAATTTCTAAAGTTTTATGAAGTTGCGATTGATGAATTTCATAATGCGACAGGTGGCTCTGGAAAAGCCCTTCAAAGAGACTTGCAAAGTTGTCTAGAAGCAGTTAGTCAAAGGAAAAATGAAATTTATTCTAATGATAGAAGAAAATTTGTATATGACGCTATGTATAAATTGCTGGAAGTGCTTTTTGAAGAATCAAAGAAGTGGGAAGGAACATCAAAAGATAGATACGAAAATATTGATTTCATCTTAGGTGGCAAAGGTTTAAAACATATGATGGAATACATAGAAGAAAAAGTGGTTTTAACAACAATACATGCTTCTAAAGGATTAGAGTGGGAATATGTTATTATTCCGAGGATGAATGCTTATGCATTCCCTACAGGACATATGTGTGGACCTTGTAGGAATGATTATAGTTGTGATAATGGGTTTGATTATTGCCAATTTTCATTTGGAATTTCAATGGAAAAGGCATTTAAGGAGGAGATTAGCGTATTTTATGTTGCTGTAACTAGAGCTAAGAAAAATGTATTCTTAACAGTTAATACAGGATTAAATCAATGGGGTTATGCTAAACAAAAAAGTTGCCTTGTAGAGCTTCAAGGACTTTCACTTGTTGATTATACTTGGGAAGATATAATTTTATAATAAATTAGATGGTTAAAAGAAGTTATGTATATTGTTTCTGCTTTGGTCATATATTTATGAGCAAAGTGTGGAAAAGTTAAATGAAGCTGGTACAGCCATTAGTACCACAAAACTTTTTCTTGCGGAAATGTTGGTTGGAGCTTATAATTCCCATAGGTGGATAAGCAAACCGGAAGAAATTTATTCTACGAATAGTAAACGAACTTGCAAGCCACCGGAACTACACACAATAATGAAAAAATGCAATGGTACTGGATTGGTACTAAAATATGTGAAACGAAAAATAACGTGTGGAAAAGATATGAGTTATCAATACGAAAAAGTATAGATAAATGCATTGAAATAACCAAAATCAAACCAGACTCTGCGAGTTTGAATAGACACTACAATCCCACAATGCCTTTATTTATGGGCATTGTGAGAGGTAGTGATTATATCGTGGCAACGATATGGCAACACTAAAACAATTTACCCATATGTATAAATGAAAAAACCTTACTGATTTTGAGGAGTCAGTAAGGTTTTTTTATGCTCTTTTATAAATCAATTAGTTTATGATATCCGTGAGTATTAGCCGGATAGTTGTATCTCCAATTATCGTATTCTTCCTTGGAGATTTCTCCGGTATCAAGCTTGGACTTCATCTTTGCCCAGGACTTTGCCTCATGACCTAAAGCGTCGTGGATGGCACCTAAATCAAGGGTAACATGACTTCCTTCCTGTCTGACGGATATACCATAAATATCTTCAAGAGTGAACAGAAGCTGCATAATTCCCACATGAGTATCAATGTCAGGAACATTAATGGCCGCAGGAGAAACTTCCAAAATGGAAGAAAGAGTTTCAATCAAATCATCCTTGGGAACACGTTTCTCTGCTTCATATTGAGCCATGCGGATATCAGCAGTACTTTCCTTAAAACCTAACTGAACTCCCAATTCCTTTTGAGTTAAACCTTTACGCTTGCGAAAAGTTCTAATTCTTTCACCAATTGCCATAACAAACCTCCAATTTAACATAAAAATTCCCAATGCGGGATAACTTAAACAAATTCGCTAATGTCAGTATAACATAGGTAAAAATGTATATCAAGAAAAACTTAAACAAAAAAAGTTAATTTTTCTATTGACTTAAACTAAAAAGTTTAATATAATGCACATTATCTTAAACAAATATGTTTAAGAAATATAATGAAGGAGGAAAAAATCATGGAAAAGAACTTTATGACAGTCGACGATGTTGCAGAAGAACTTTCTGTTTCAAAGTCCAAGGCTTACAAGATTGTAAGACAGCTTAATAAGGAACTGGAAGAAAAAGGCATCATCACGGTAGCAGGACGTGTCTGTACTTCTTATTTCAGAAAAAAAGTAATGTACAGCGGTGATTAGAAAATATTTATAAAAGGAAGGTGATGAACATGAGCGTTTATTCTTACATGGCAAATAATAAGAAAAAATGGAGAGCTGTTTATCGCTATACTGACTTTACCGGAAAAAGAAGACAGACACAGAAAAGAGGCTTCAACACAAAAAGAGAAGCGGAGTTTTGGCTTGAAAATAAGAAGAAAGCCGAAAACGGACAATTGAACATGACATTTGGAAGTTTTTATGAAATCTACGAAAGAGACAAGAAGGCAAGGGTAAAGGAAACCACCTTTGAGACAAAATCATATGTGGTAAGAGACAAAATCCTTCCTTACTTTAAGGACAGAAGAATGGATGAGATTAAACCAAAGGATGTAATGGAGTGGCAGAATGAACTGCTTAATTACAGGAATGAAAAGGGAGAGCCTTATTCATCAGGTTACCTAAGAACAATTCACGCACAGCTTAGCGCAATATTTAATTTCGCAAAAAGATATTATGGGCTATCCACAAATCCTGCGGCAATAGTCGGGACAATGAAAAATGACGTTGAAAAGGAAGTGGAAATCTGGACAAAGGAAGAATACCTGAAGTTTTCGGAAGCAGTCATGGACAAGCCATTATCGTTTTATGCATTTGAAGTATTGTACTGGACAGGTGTCAGGGAAGGAGAACTACTGGCACTTACTCCGGCAGATTTTGATTTTGAAAATAACACAATGAGAATTAACAAGAATTATCAGAAGGTAAAGGGACGTGAAATCATTACTTCTCCAAAGACAAAAAAGAGTAACAGGGTGGTGAAGATTCCACAGTTTCTGGCAGATGAGATTAAGGATTACATGAAATGCTTTTATGACCTGAAACCTGACCAGAGACTTTTCTTTAAGTCAAAAGGGTATCTTGGACACGAAATAACAAGAGGTTCCAAGAAGGCAGGAATTAAGAGAATCAACATACACGCCCTTAGACATTCACACATTTCACTGCTTATGGACAGAGGATTTTCAGCACTTGACATAGCTGAAAGGGTAGGGCATGAAGCAATCAGCATTACTTACAAATATGCCCACATGTATCCAAACAAGCAGGATGAAATGGCAAGAAAACTTGAAGAGGAAAGGAGTTAGGAATAATGGAAAAATCATTGGACAGTCACGGTCGTTGGAGAAAGAAGATAGTAGCCTTCAGGGTTTCTGAGGAAGAGGCAAGAATCATTGATGACAGGGTTGCCCTGTCAGGACTGACAAAGCAGGAATACATTATCCGCAGGCTGTGTGAAAAGGAAATTGTGGTAAATGGAAATCCAAAGGTTTACATTGCCTTAAAAAACAGACTTAATGACGTGTATGAGGAGTTAAAAAGAATTACAGGTGCAGGTGAGGTTGATGATGTTTTGTTAGAGGTAATTGAACTAATCGGTGTTACCATGAACGGAATGAAGGAGGATAAGAATAATGAATAATAAAACAACAGTGACTACCCTTAACGTATCTGTTGGCGCAGATAACGGGCAGTCACCAAGTGTTACCAAACACAGTAACAGTATAACAGATAATAATTGTGTTCGCAATTTGCAATCCACCGGTACCCCGGTGGGTGAAAATCTGGAAACAGTATCAATGGAAGAACTTTATGACACGGTATATCCGATTAAGAAACCTTTGGTTGAGGATCTGATTTACAACGGAGTGTATCTGTTTGTCGGTGCACCAAAGGTTGGAAAGTCGTTCTTAATGGCTGAAATAGGTTTCTGTGTAAGTGTAGGAATTGACCTTTGGGGGCATAAGACCAATCAGGGAACAGTGCTGTATCTGGCATTGGAAGATGATTATGCAAGACTTCAACAGAGACTTTCAAGAATGTTTGGAATTGATGTGGCAGAGCATTTTTACTTCGCCACACGTTCCAAAAATCTCAATGAAGGTCTGGAAGAACAGCTTAAAGAGTTTCTTGTGGCGCATGCTGATACAAGACTTGTAATAATTGACACACTTCAGAAAATCAAGGAAATAAGTGGAGACAAATTCAGTTACGCAAACGATTATGACATCATTACAAAGCTAAAACACTTTGCTGATGAACATAACATTTGCATTCTGGTGGTTCATCACACAAGAAAGATGGATTCATCAGATGCCTTTGAAATGATATCGGGAACAAACGGACTGCTTGGTGCAGCTGACGGAGCTTTCATCATGCAGAAGGAAAAAAGAACTGACCTAAAGGCTACCGTTGACATAACAGGAAGAGACCAACAGGACCAGAAACTTTATCTTAAGTTTGAACCTGAGTTGTGTTTGTGGAAATTTGAAAAGGCTGAAACAGAGCTGTGGAAAGAGCCGGAAGATAAAGTACTTTCTGCTGTTAATACATATCTGATGGAAGCAGGATGTTTTCAGGGAACGGCAAGTGAACTGATGGATAAGATACAGGAGATTAATTTAGTTCCGAATCAGCTGACCAGACAGTTGAACATTAAGGCAGGAAGGCTGTATGAGGATTATGGCATCAGATATGACAATAAGCGTTGTCACGATGGCAGAATCATAACATTGGAATATGAAAAAGAGTAAAGCGTGACGATGGTGTCGATGGTGACGATGTTTTATGGCACGTAAATCATCGTCACAACCGTCACGCATCGTCACGGAACAAGATTGATTACAAAACAGTGAGGTTTAAAAATGAGCAAAAACAGAATGATAAGCAATGAATTAATGATGGCTTTGATTAAGTATCATGTATTAGACATGAAAAATAATGAAGAAATTAATAATCTTATAATTTCTGAGTTGGAAGAAAAACTAAGCAAGATGTCAAGGCACGAGGATTACACAAAAAGTAAAATGGCACCTACAAAAGAAGAGAGGGAAGAGTACAGACAGAAATATCTTGAAGCCGTTGGAATGCACCGGGACTTTAGATGGTAGTAACAGCTTGCAACATAAATAGAGTTCCTGTTGATAATATCAATACCTGCAAGTGACACTTGCAGGTTAAAGAATAATCAGGGAGAACCAAAAAGGATTGGTTACAGTTAAAAGTTAGTGACATCATGTCACTAAGAACCGCGGGACCCGGAGTCCCGAGGTTAAACATAATATAGCTGCCATTACAATTACAGCAACCACTAAATGCCATTTGACAGGTTATGAGTAAAGCATTGATAGCAGCTATATAAGCCCTCGGCAGAGCCCCCGCAGTTGTGTCTATGACAGAACTGCTAGGGGGTTATCAATTATGGCAGAGCCAAATTGATAAGAACCACCCGTTTTCAACAGCCTCGGGCAGACTACTAAAGACTAACAACGTGCAGGTGTCACCGCACGTATCAAAACAATAAAAGAAAAAAAGGAGTGAGATTATGGCAGGATTATCATATTCAGCACACCTGAGTCAGAAGAACAGTGCCATTAACAGCAAGGCGAAACTCTCAGGTGTTGCAAAGCACAATTTACGAAAGTACCGCTCCTTGGAATACGATAAGGAGAACATTGTAATTTTATGGGGTACGGATAAATTAGTGCAGGATGTAAAAAAAGTATATAAGGAACAGTTTGACGAAGCAGTCAGGGAATACAACAAAAAGCAGACAAGGGATGACAGAAAGATTGATGATTATTTTGAAAAGACAGCAAAGTCAAACAAGGACATGGCAGTGGAACTTATTTTTCAGATAGGAGACAAGGAGTTCTGGGATAAGAACCCTGACAAGAGAAGAAAGATGGATGTTGCATTTAAGGAAATGCTTAATATGTTACAGAAGGAAGCACCAAATCTTGTTGTGGCAAATGCAGTAATACATTATGATGAGGCAAGTCCACACATGCACGTGGTGGCAGTTCCCGTAGCTGACGGATTTAAAAAGGGAATGTCAAGGCAAGTGTCAAAGAGAAAAGTTTGTACAAAGGAATTTCTTGAAAAAGTACTGCAGGGCAGAATAAGAGAATATGCAGAGGACAGGTCATTCACATGGATTGGAGAGTTCCTGAAAGGAAAAGAAAAAGGCAGAAATAATGATTTACAAGTTGCAGAATATAAAACTCTGGCAGAAACAAAAAAAGCAAATCAGTTAGCCAGGGAAAATGCTGAATCTGAACAGGAACTTAAGGAAACGATGATTAAGCAGATAGTGGCTGAAAAAGAATTAGCAGACATGTATGAGGAATTAAAAATAGTTGAAAATGTGGCTGACTTAGGAAAAAATGTGAAAAAACTTGAAACCATGGTTAGAAAAGGACCGGATAATCCAAAGGGAATCATGTCTGCCAAGAATTATCGGGAAAAGGTTGTCGTTCCATTTATAGATAAAATGTATGAAGCATTTAAAAATGTAGTTAATTTTGCAAAGGGATGTTTTGCAAAACTTAAGGAACTGACAGAAAAATATAATGAACAGCTTGAAGTAAATGAAATGCTAAGGGAACAAAATAGCAGGCTAAGAGAAAGCATTGATGAGCAGGAAAAAGAGATTGACGGACTGTATGATGACAGGAAAAAACTTGGATATTTTAAGAAATTCCTGAAGAGGGAGGATTACAATAAGGTAATTGAAATGGGCAAAGACAACGAAAAAACAAGACACAGACAGAGATAAAACAAGTGAAATACAGTGGAGTAAATACAAACAATAGTAAAATCAAAATAAAAATGTTACAAAAGATTTTTGTTAGTGTGCATATTGGAAAAACATGTTATGATGGAAGAGAAGGATGGGTAAGGATAATTAATGCAGGAAGATTATTCTTATTGTACGGAAATTTACTGCTAATTATTTAGGAAGGAGTAACAGAGGTAGTATGAGAATAAGAAACATAAGCAAAAAAATGGTGTCGCTTGCATTAACAATAGCGATAATTGGAACAGGTTCGGGAATTAATGCGTTAGCCAATTCCGTTAATGATGGCAAGAATTCACAAAAATCAGATGATAACAAGGTAACAGTAGTCAAGGAACTGACAGATGAGCGGACAGAAAATTCAAACACGTATCTGTTGTCTGACGGATCTAAGAAAACAGAAATATTCTTATCAAACATCAGATATGAAAAAGACGGACAATTGAAAGATTATGAAAATGAAATTGTTGACATTGGAAAAAAAGGAAAAAAGTCTATAAGTACCTATGGTTCGGGTGACAAATCTTCATACAAATATGTAAACAAATCCAGTGATAACAAGGCATATTTTTCAGATGACATTGAAGACGGCATAATGTTAAGCCATGGGAAGTACATTTTAAAGATGACACCTGTTATCGAAGAAGAAAATGATGACATAAACAAAGATGATAAAAATACATCTCAATCAAATGAAAATAATGAGTTTGAATGCATAAAAAATGAGGAATCAAATGAATTAAAATATATATCGGAATCAAAAAACATGGAATATCAATATTCCGTAAACAACTGTGGCGTGAAAGAGAATATTGTACTAAATGAAAAGCCTGAAACAAATATATTTGAATATAAAATTGAAACAAAGAATCTCTATTTGAAAAAACAGGAAAATGATAAAGGTCTGTTGGTGTATGACAAAAATACCAATAAAATCATAGGAACAATAGAAGCCCCATTCTTAGTTGATGCAGACGGAAAAGAAGATTACAAAAGTGTAGAATACAAATTAGAAAAAGATGGTGAAAATGAAGCATTAAAAGTAATTGTAAGTAATGATTATTTTGAAAACGAAGCCACAAAGTATCCGGTTACAATCGATCCTACAATGGTATGGATGTTTGACTACCTAACTACTGCATCAGTTTGGTCTGTTGATTTTCAGCAAAATGTGAACATGCATAATCATTATCTGGGTGCCATGAACAACATGATATCAAGTTATCCATACAATTCAGAGGAACATGTATATTTGGATACTTCAAATCTGTTAACAGGAAGTGCGTTGGTGGGCAGTGGACTGAACATAAGGGGAAAATACATTGAATCTGCATCATTAAATCTGTATGAAAGCAGTTACCGTGCGCCGTATAAGGTGGGAACACTGGAGCTTCGTACGGCAAAGGACTCATGGAATCCTGATACAATCACGTGGAACAATAAACCGGGGGCTTCTGAAGAAGTACTTCTTGAAGAAAAGTTTACGGGAGTTGAGGGCACAAGACATTGCCTTGACATAACGAAATGGGTGCAGGATATAGCCGATGAACAGATAGAAAACAACGGACTGGTGTTTACGGCAAAAAAAGGCGGAGCAGCATTGTTTTATGGCCCTGAAGCACATTACATACAGGACGAAAATGGAAAGAACAGTGAATCAAGACACATGTCAATCTATTTAACATACAGAGATTTTGAACCATATGATGCTTCCATAAACATAAGTGCTAAATATGATAAACAGAGTAACAGCATTATTACTTCCATAGAAGATGATAATAAACTTAAGGAAGGGGTATCGGTAACAGGATACAAGATATTTACAAGAAAAGATAATGCATTAAAATTTAGCGCAAAGTATAAGGGAACAGACATTTCAGAAAAGGCAGAAATAAATGCATCCAACGTGGATGAATGCATAGACATTAGAGCAGCTATATTATATTCAGACGGTACGGTAAAGGTTTCAAACATTGTAACCTTAAGAAAAATGGAGGAAATTAACGAAGACGGACAAGAAAACACAGTTAGTTATGAGCAAACAACGATAGACACAGATAGCGATGGGTTAGAAGATGGTTATGAAATTTGGGATTTTAAAACTTTATGGAATACGGAAACAAGTGATAGTACAGAGTATAATAAAATATATGATTTAGATAGCGATGATGACGGATTTCCAGATGGATATGAGGTATTTACTTTAGGAACAGACCCAACAGTAGCAAATGAAGAGAATAAAGACAGTGATGGAGATGGATGGAGTGACATTACAGAGTATCAGAAAGGAACAGATCCGTGGTTAAAGGATTCAGATTTTGACGGTACAAGTGATAAAGGTGATATTAGTCCGAGGAAAACCGCAGGACATACAAAACAGACAGAAGCAGCTACAGCACAGGTTCATAAGGGGTTATATGACAAAGAATTTTCCGAGACAGAAGGTGGAGCAACAACTACATATATTACAAATATATATCGTGGAAATATTAGACAGAAAACAATTGATTATGGAGACACATCATTAAATAAAATAATGAAATATTTCTATGATGAAAAAGGAAACAATACAGCAATTATTGAGTCGTATGATGAAAATTTTGATCCAAAAGGTACGAAAACTATCTGTATTACTTATACTTTTGATATGGATGGAAATGTAATATTCATCTGTGATCAGTCCACAAAGTATACAATGACCTATGAAGATGGTGAAATGACAGAACTGAAAGTAGGGAATAACAGCCTGATAAAATATGGGAAAAGTATAATAATGAATAATGCTGGGGAAGATGGAAATACATCAGACATTCAAGATGGTGACATTATAGATGTAAAAGAAAACAACACTACTTATGGAAATGGGCAATGTATCAAAACAAAAACTACAACCTATAAAAGGAAAAAAGAGGATATAATATCCGTGGCTGCAAAAGATGAAATTTATTATAATGGAAGTAATGATGTAAGTTACGTTGTAGAGTATAATAATGAGGGAAAAGTACTTAAAATGACGGATAGTACTGATGCTTCAAGAGAGATTACATATAATTACAGTTATAATGATAAGACAACAAAGATTACACGGAATGATGGGTTTGTAAAAGAAGTATCAACATCAGAGAATGCGGATGGAAGTGTATCAACAATAAGCACAGCTTATACATATAAAAATTTAAAAAATAGTAACGCAACATATACATCTGTTTACAAGATGGATGCATCAGATGAGGGTAAGTCAATTATATCTAATACATTATTTAATGGGGATAAATATATTACAGAAACAATGGATGATGAAAAAAGTGCTTCAACAAGCTTGTATTCAAAACTTTATAAAAAGAACATCTTAAAAATTGATGCAAAAGAAGTATCGAATACAAAAACCACGTTTAATGTGGATATATATAAAGAAGACAAGTCATATGAATATAATTATGATTTATCCGGGAACATTATAAGTATTAAAGAGAGTGGAAATAAGTTGTATGAGTATAGCTACGATGCTCATGGAAGACTGACAGAACAGAAGGATTATATGATAAATCAATGCCATGAGTATATTTATAATACGACGGGAAATATTCAGGCAGATTGGACATATCTACTTGATGAAAGTGGAAGTAAGACATCTAAACAAGGAAGTGTGAGGTACTCAGAATATGAGAATGTACAATGGCCTGATCAACTGACATCTTATGATGGAAATAGTATTACGTACGATGAGGTTGGAAATCCTATCACTTATTGGAATGGAATGCAATTCCAATGGGAAAATGGAAGACAGTTAGAAAAAATTACGCTAGATGATAATTCGGAAGTAATATATACATATAATAAGGACGGTTTCAGAACTCATAAGGAAACAGAAAAAATATCAACAGATTATGAATGGGATGAGAATAGGCTGATAAGAGAAATTGTTACTTATAAAGTAACAGGAAAGAAGTATGATGTGTGGTATTTCTTTGATGCAAATAATCAAGTGGCAGGCTTTGAGTATTCTGAAATATCCAGTATGGATAATAATTTGAAGAAAATAAGAATATATTATGAAAAGAATCTCCAAGGAGATGTCATTGGTTTACTTGATTCTAGAGGGGCAGAAATTGCAAAGTATGCTTATGATGCATGGGGAAATGTGACAAGCAAGATGTGCTATGAGGGCTATGAGACACCGTATGCATTAAATCATATCACTTATCGTAGCTATTATCAGGATGATGAGAGCAAATTTTATTATCTACAAAACAGATACTATGATTCAGAGATAGGAAGATTTTTAAATGCAGATGACACTAGTTTAGAAGAACTAAATAATGGAAATATATTTTATGCTAATATATATGTATATTGTGCAAATAATCCTTGTACATGTATTGATAAAGATGGAAGATTGATTGTAGTTAATCCTAAGATGCCATTAAAAATTTTAAAAGGGGCGGTATGGTTAGCAGCAAGTACATTTTTAACTTATAAAGGTTACAATTTAGCAAAGGCGATGTTTAAGCATGCGTTATATGGTAGAGGAAAAGGATTATCAGATAAAACAAAGAAAATTGCTATTAAGAAAATGAAAAAATCATTTGCATTTACAAAATATGTGTCTAATTGTTTGAAGTTGTTACAAAAAAAAGGATATACAAATGTTTATATTGTAAAGAACTCATATGAATTTACTGGTGATAGAGATTTATATTATTCATTACAACATGTGAAAGTAGTTGTTCATGCGGTAAAGCAGAAAGGTAATATATGGAAAACAGAAATTAATGTGAGTGACGTTTATGATTTTACAGAAGTAAGAAGTTGGTCTAGTTTTGCTGGTATTGCAAACAATGTAGGTTATTATTTGCAAAAGTGTGGAGAATTGAAACCATATAAAGTAAACATAAAATATAACGATGTGCATAGTTCAAGATTTAATATTGTATAAGAATAGTGTGAAATAATACTTTCATTACTATTTATACTACCAAGCAACAAGTGAAGGTGCGATAGAGAGGAGATATGTATGAGGAGAAATATATTATGTATTATATTGTGTATGATATTACTGAGTGCATGCAGTTCCAAAAGTAATGAGATTATTGAAGGGTATAGTAACTGTGAAGAATATTACAGTGATGGATTTCAAGATTATATAGATTATTGCAAATATTTCTATAAGGAAAGCGAGGATAAAAAATTTGAGGAGAACAGTTATTATTCTATTGTAACAAAAGAAAATATAGATGATATAAAGAGTTATTTTGATAAGTTCCCTTATGAAAGTATGGAGGATAGCAATAAGTATGACTTTGAAACAGATAATATAAATGAAGGAGACTATTATAGCCTGAGAGCAGGGTCAAATAATGATAATTACAGTGTATTTTTATATGACGTAAATAGTCATATATTGTACTATATACATTATAATATATAGTGTAATGAAAATTATTGATTTGCAATTAGATTATTTTATGCACTAGCACTAAAAAATAAAGTATTGTGTATAAAATGTCATTATGAAGAATGATAGTTCATTAAATTTGAAACGTATTTTTTATAGGCGTTAAAATAACTTAATGAAATAAAATCTGACTTATGTTATAATACTTCCGTGGCAACACTATGGCAACACGAAATCAGAAGGATAATACAAATAATATAATATAGGTAAATTAACAGATAAAAGCACACGAAACCTAAACAAATATGTTTAAGCTTAACTCGGTGCAAGCCGAGTTTGAATAATGCAAAAATAAATTCTATATGCCTACAAACCCCATAAATAAAGGGTTTGTAGGTTTTTTCTTTTTTAGAGTGACAATAAAATGACAATATTTTTTGCTATTTTTTATAAAAAACGTTCAAAAGCGTACATTTATGAACTGATAAAATTACATATTTTTCCTTTATAAAATAAAAAGACCCTGCAGTGACACCGCAGGGTTGGTTATGACTGAAATACCAATATTCTATTTTTCAATTCCAACTTCCCAGAAATACATATCTATAATTTTCATAGGGGTGTACAAATTACCAAGTTTATTACAAGCTTTTTCGATTTCCTCTTTGTTGTCTTTGGCGTATTGAATTATTTGCTTCATACTATTTAAATTGAAAACCCCATTTATTTTGTTCCGACGTAGCGCTTTTACAAAATATTGGTCATATGCTGGAACGCATCCAAGAGTTCCTAATATGATTTTAGTAATTAATGTATCTGTTACATTGGAAATTGTTTTTGTTTTGTTAGTACCATCTTCTATATAAGTTTGACCCATATAGTACTCTTTTATTTCATCTCTTAAACTCATTATAGTTTCAAGATCTGTGATAATATTCTCTTTAAAAGGATTAAAACTTATTAAATTTGAATATTTATCCTTACAAAGTATTTTGACAACAGGCTTACTAAATAAATAATCTTTTTGCATTAAAAAAGAATTTCGTAGCATACCCCAACTAGCTAGGTAGGCATATAAATTTAATGTTATATAATTGTACATGGTTTCATCATTTTTATATTTTAAGAAACTTTCTCTACAGTGATCATATGATCTATATCTTCCGTTTTTATCGTTATGGTAACTATCAATAAATTTATTGATATATTCGTTGATATTTTTTTCCATTTTATCATCTCTCTTAAATAAACATATAAATTTAATCCTTCAAATTAGCTTTCCTAAATCTCTTCTTTGCATCAGAGATATTCTTGTCTACTTCAATAGCTGTTTCGTTTTCTGCATCCAATAAGAAGTCAGCTGAATCGTTTCCAAAGCTTAAATACTTTGCCTGCCATAATAGGTAGGTTTCCTCGTCAATTTCTTCATTGATAAATTTCTCATACATTGTTGCCCAATGGTTAAACATTCTTTTAAGATTTGAAAGAGGAGCAATAGTAGCATCGTTTACGTCTATGTCAGAAGATACCTCTAAATAAACTTTTCCATCTATAGTTGTTGGAGTCAAATCCAAAGTTTTTTCCATACTGAATAAGTATTGTAGAGAACTTGCAGCTGAAATAGGATCAGGAGTTGCAAGCACATATGGAGAAATCTCCAAAGCATTTGAAATCTCAAATATAGTGTCTGAATCCGGATAGCGATTTCCAAGTTCATAATTTCTTATAGTTGATTCATTTACATCACAGGCAGTTCCCAATTCTTTTTGTGTCATGCCGGCAATTTGTCTGTAAAATCTAATCTTTTGTCCTAAATTTGCTGAGGCAAGATTTTTAGCATTTAAAGAAAATTCTCTTTTATTTTTTTCCATAAAACATATCCTTCCATATCATTTTATAACTGATTTTATTATATCATAAACAGTTCATTTGTGAAATATAAAGAATACGAAACAGTTCAGAAGTGAAATATTTTACTTGACAGTACAAAAGTGAACTGATAAAATGAGTATAACACAGTTCATAAATGTACTGTGCAAAGTAATGAAATTTAAATAGGTAGGAGGTGATATTATGGCAGATACACTTTTTGTTAGAGCAAGCGATGTAGCAAAGGAAATGGGAGTTTCAGAGGCTATGGCTTATAAGATTATTAGAAAACTTAATAATGAACTTAAAGAGCAGGGGTTTGTAACTGTTCAGGAGAGACTTAGCAGACAGTATTTTGAAGAACGAATCTATGGAATTAAGACTAAATAGGAGGTGAAATAAATGGTTTTTAAGAATCCCAAAACAGATAAATGGGAAGTTAGGTGTTATTACAAAAATTATAAAGGTGAGCGAAAACAGAAAACCAAAAGAGGCTTCAGAACAAAATCTGAAGCTCTCGATTGGGAAAGACATTTCAAACTGCAAGACCACCAGGACCTGGATATGACCATTGAAGATTTCTTTGAATTATATAAAAGAGATGTAAGTCATAAGGTAAGACCAAACACTTGGGAAGAAAAGGAGTACATAATTTTAACAAAAATTCTTCCTTATCTTGGCAAGAGAAAAATAAATGAATTAAAGGTAACGGACATTTTTGAGTGGCAAAGAGAAATTCAGAGCTTAACAACTCAAAATGGTAAGAGTTTTTCAAAATCATATCTTGGAACAATTCATAATCAGCTAAGTGCAATGCTTAACCATGCAGTCAGATATTATGGGCTTAAATGGAATGTCGCAAGCAAGGCTGGGAACATGGGCAGTGCAAGAGATAGAAATGTTGATTTCTGGACGCAAAAGGAATACCAGAAATTTATTGAACAGGTAACAGATAAACCACAATCATTTTATGGATTTGAAATACTTTATTGGTGTGGGCTTAGAATTGGTGAACTTCTTGCCTTAACACCGAAAGATTTTGATTTTGAAAACAATGTTTTGAAAATAACAAAGTCATATAAAAAAGTTAAAGGTAAAGATATTGTAACGGACCCAAAGACACCTAAAAGCATAAGGGATATAGTAATTCCTGAATTTTTGGCAGAAGAAATTAAGGAATATTTGGCAAGTATATATGGCATCAAAGAAAATGACAGAATATTTCAAAATTCAAAAAGCTATTTTCGCCATGAAATGATAAGAGGCTCAAAAGCTGCAGGAGTTAAAAGAATAAGAATACATGATTTAAGACATTCCCATGTATCATATTTGATTAACAAAGGCTATACAGCACTTGCCATAGCCGACAGACTAGGTCACGAGGCTGTAGACATCACTTATAAATATGCACATCTATTTCCAACTGTACAAACAGATATGGCAAAAACTATGGATGCAGAAAGAGAGGCTTTATTAGATGAGTGCGAAGAATAATGATGCAAAAGGCAGATGGAGAAATGTAACAGTTGCCTTTAGGGTGTCACCAGAAGAAAACGAAGAAATAAATATGAGGGCAAAACTAAGTGGATTTCAGACAAAGCAGGAATTTATTGTTCAATCATTACTTTATACCAAAATAAGAACTGTGGGAAATCCGCTAATGATGCTTAGTTTCAGAAAATATCTCCAAGAAATAATAGCACAGTTAAAGAGGATTGAGGCTGGTGGAAAAATTGATGAAGAGGTATTTGTCCCAATTAGAACAATGTTGGATATATTAGATGGATTTGAAGAAAGAAAAAAGCCCTAAGCAATAAGCTTAAGACTTACAAGGTAACAAGGAGGTTGTCCCCGCTACTTTTATCACCAATTAAATTATAGCAGGGGTTACCTCCAATAACAACAAAATTTTTAAATAACGGAGGAAAAATGAATAACACAGCAATAAATATATCCTCCAATGTGGAGGACACAGACAATAAAGAAATCGAGGCTATAAGAGATAGTCTAAAAAAACGTCCTGATGGAAGTCCGAGACAAACCATTGAAAATGTAATTGAGGTTTTAAATAATGACCCAATGTTAAAGGATGCAATAAGGCGTAATGAACTTTCCTGTAAGACAGACATTGTTAAGAAGATGGACTGGAGAAGACGTTCAAAGACTTTTACCGACACGGATTTTAACAACATAATGCTTAGAATGGAGAAGTTCTACGGTATTACAAGAGATAAAAACATTAAGCGTGCAATTGACATTGTAGGCAACAATAACCATTATCATCCTATTATAGACAGGCTGGAAAGTCTGGAGTGGGACGGAAAATCAAGGCTTAGATATCTGTTACCGAGATACCTTGGAACAGATGAAAGTGATTACATATTTGAAGCAACAAGAATAATGATGATGGGAGCGGTGCACAGGGTTTACAATCCCGGGTGCAAGTTTGAATACATGGTTTGCCTGGTAGGCGGGCAGGGTGCAGGAAAGTCAAGTTTCTTAAGACTTCTTGCAATGGAAAATGAGTGGTTTTCGGATGATTTAAGAAAACTTGATGATGACAACGTGTTTCGTAAGATTCAGGGACATTGGATTATTGAAATGGCGGAAATGCTTGCAACCTGTAACGCAAGAAGCGTTGAGGACATTAAGTCATTTTTAAGTCGTCAGAGTGAAACTTACAAGGTACCTTATGAAACCCATCCTGAGGACAGACCAAGACAGTGCATATTTGTGGGTTCTTCCAATAATGCTGACTTCCTGCCGTTTGACCGTACAGGTAACAGAAGATTTGTACCGGTAATGGTAAATAAGGAAAAAGCGTTGCATCATCCACTAGAGAATGAGGAAGAAACAAGGGCATATATAGAGCAGTGTTGGGCTGAAATTATGAGCATGTATAAAAAGGGCATTGACACAAAGCTTGTATTTAATAAGGATTTGGAAAAGAAACTTATTGAATTTCAGAAGGAATGTATGCCACAGGATACTCTTGTGGGCATCATTGAAATGTTTCTTGAAATGACGGATGAGGAGTTTGTGTGCGTTCAGATGATTTATGAGAGAGCGCTGCACCATGAAAACTGCAAGCCAAAACAGTACGAATCCAGAGAGATTACGAGTATCATGAGGCTTAAATTCGCAGAGCAGTGGGAAGAGGTGAAAAGTCACAGATTCATTAAGGAAGGATATGGAACCCAACTTGCATGGAAGAGAAAAGAGTCAAAGGGTTTTGAGAAAATAGAGAGGGATGAGGACATTCCTTTTAAGCAGGAAACATTGGAAAATCTTAAAACTGAATCTAATAAAATGACAGGAAAAAGTAAGTGACATCATGTCATTTACTTTTAAAAATGTAAATTTGTTATGTAAATTGGCTGGTTTGTAAATCAGAATGATGGAGTTGTAAATTGGAAATGACGTAAAAAAAAGAGCCAATTTACATCTAGATGGCTTCAATCCCTTTATTTATGGGATGTTTTGAAATTTGTAAATCGTAAATTGTAAATTGGCTAAATAAAATTAAAAAATAAAGTTTTTTAAAGCCGATTTACATTTTCAATTTACGGAAGGAGATTTGTATGGTTGAAAAGGTTAAACAGATAAAAATAGATGAGGACTTATTTAGGATGATTTATCAGTATTTTATATATGGTCGTGAGGACGAAACGGAACTGATTAAGGCAGGTCTTAAAGATAAGATGGATAAGATGATTTTGAGAAACATTTATACAGAAAGCAAGACTGCCGAATCGGTAGAGGAAAGAGAAAATGCAAGAAAAGATTATCTTGACAGAAAGAAAATCCCGGAGGATTTCCGTTGGTAAATTTCTGCTTAATGTTAATGACCTGCAAGTGGCACTTGCAGGTGGTAGAGCAGACAAGTCGGAAATAATATATGCGGTAGCAACGGAAAAACTAAAGGAAAAAGAAAAGAGGATTAGCCCTCGGCGATTGAGAGCGAAATACACCCATCGCACAAAATCTTACGATTTTATGCTCTTAAGGGTTTGCATTTCGCCCTTGCAGGGGGCTTTTTATTTTACTTAAACATAAAGATTTAAAGAATAGGAGGAACAAACATATGGCAAGAAATTCATTTATTCAGATAAGCAAGTTAGGCAATTTAAAGGGGCGCATAGATTACATTACAAATCCCAAAAGGCAGGAAAATCTGTACGCAGTTTACAATACAACAGACGATACATTTTGGCATGAACTTGCAAGGTGTAATAGATTGGAATTTAAGAAAAGCGGAAGTGCCGGAAAGTGTATCGAATCAAGAGAACTGATTATTGCATTGCCTGAACCATTCTGCAACACGGACAAACAGAAAGTATTGAAAGATTTTACTGAGCTGTTTAGAAGAACTTACGGAGTAAACTGCATTGCAGCAATGCATCACAACAAGACAAAAACAAACTTACACATTCATTTGATATTTTCGGAAAGAGAGGAATTAAAAAACGACATAAAGAAAATTGCCACAAGAAACATGTTTTATGACGAAACAGGAAAGCATGTAAGGACCAAAAAGGAGATACTGGATGATAGTGGGAATGTGAGAAAAGGCTGTAACATCATAAGAAAAGGTCAGGTTTATGAGTACAACAGATTTTCAAAAAAGAAAGTGGAGTTTAAGGCAAGGTCATTTCTAAAGGGTGTGAAAACACTGTACACTGAGCACATTAATTCATTCTTAAATGATAAGGACAAACTGCAGGTGTTTAACAATAAAGATATTTATCTGCCAACAAAAAAGATTGGAAAGAATAATCCAAAAGCAGAGCAGATAAGAAGAAACAATCAGGTGAGAATGAGGTGGAACAGTACAGTTGATGAAGCACTGTTTTATCAGGTTCCAAGAAAACACATCAGAACCATTAAAGAGGAAAAGATACTTAAGAATGTAAATAAATTTGGAAAGACGGAAACAAAGACAGTTGGTGGATTAAGGAAAAACAAGTCATCAAGGGAAAGTGCAGGTGTAGGAATATTTGCCGGAGTTTTTGAAAAGGCTGTTGGAATGGCGTGTGATTGTTTAAAGGGACTGATTAAGATATTTAGAGGAGCAATTGCACCAAAGCCACCACAACCGGTTAAGGAGTACAAGCAATATGCAAAAAAGGTAGATGAATTATTGGAAAATCATAGAGTATTAAACAGAGTGCATATGGCAATAAGAGAGGCAAAATACCAAATGGACCGAAAAGAACACAGGATATTTGGAGGAAAGAAAAAGTTAAAGGATGAAATTGTACAGTTGGAAAAGCAGGAGAAAAAGGCAAGGAGTTTAGAGAGCAGATTGTTGAAAAAATTAAATGGTGACAGTGTGGATGAGGTTATAAGAAAATTTAATCGAATGAGAATGGAAATGGATGCGTATAAAAACTCTGTTGACAGGGCAGAGGATGCTAAAGAAATGCTGGAAGTAGAGGTGAAGGCATTTATGGAAGGTGAAAAAGAAAATAAAAAATATACAAAAGATAATTTTAAACATAAATAATTGTATTTTGTTATTTATAGAAAACAAAATATATACAAACTTGTTGTGTAAATGCTAAGTATATTTAAAATATTTAACAATTTAACAATTTAACAATCCATATTGAGAACTTGACTAATTTATGTAGAATAAGCTATGGTAGATTTGATAAGTTTTTATACAAAAAATATTTCCTTAAGATATTAAAGGCAAATGAGGGGGAAGAAGATGAAAAAAAGAGTATATAAAATAGTTATTTTCTTAATGATAATTGTATTGCTTTCTAGTGCAACTGGTTACTATTATTTTATTGAATGTCTTAATATATTAAAATTCACTCAAGTTTCAAATGAAACAAATATTACCCTATTTGACAAATATAATAATGGCGGAGAAAAAGTTAAAATTGCAATCCTAGATAGTGGAGTAAATTTAAACCATCGAGATTTTTCAGGCAATATAAAATCAGGCTATGATTTTATTAATAATCAGGAAAAGATTAGTGATAAGTATGGACACGGAACGTGGATTACGGGAATAATTGGTGCTTGTGATAACAACATAGGAATTTGTGGAGTCGCACCTAATGCGGAAATATACCCATTAATTGTGTTAGATGATATGGGCAAGGGGAAGATATCTGATGTCGTTGATGCAATATATTGGTGCATTAAAGAGAACATAGATATAATTAACGTTAGTTTTTCAACTAAAAAAAATGATAAAAATTTGGAAAAAGCAATTAGTGAAGCAATAAAAAAAGGAATTTTTGTAGTAGCAAGTTATGATAACAAAAAGAATAGAAGCAGTTATCCCGCTCAATACGAGAATGTTATAGGGGTAAAAGCAGAGAAAAAAGTTGACAAAATTTACATTAAAGAAGAGATTTGCTATGCACCTGGATATGACATTGTAACAACGAATAGGGAAGGGGGGTATGAAAAAGTTAATGGAAATTCGGTAGCCACTGCATATGTGACAGGATGTGTGGCGTTAATAGTGTCTGAGTACAAGGCAAATAAAGAAAACTATGATGTAAATATTATAAAAAAATTATTGGTAATTTAGGAGGCTTGAAAGAGAATGAAGAAGAAATTAAAAATGATTATATGTTGTGTAATGGTAGTTTGTTTAGTAACAAATCTATCTTATTCGAGGGCATATGCTTCAGATAATAAGACAGTGGAGGTTGATGGACATACCATAGATATTGTCGCAAACAATGATAATGAGGCAGTTGTGTCCACAGACATTGATGGTGTTACATATACTTTGTCTTTGGATAAAGAAGATGGAGATTTTACATTACTAGAAAAAGAATATCCTACAACTGTGTTGGGAGTTGGAGTGGGAATACCAGAAGAGAAAGAATATGATGTTGAAGTAAAAGACACGACAAATGATTGCATTGTAGCCGAGGCTGTAAATACAGAAGATGATTCGGATGCTGTGTCTGTATATCAAACAGAAGTGGTTGCACAGGCTGCCATGGTAATTGGAGTAGGACTTGGATGGGCCCTAGAAGCTTTATTGGAGGCCTTGTTATCTATTGTTGCATCTGTTGTTGTAGCGGGAATTGTGTATTATGCAGCAAAAAGTGTTGCTCGTACATTGAGCCGAAAGCAACCAAAAGTTCATTATTATATGGCATATTTAAGTTACGGTGATGATGTGTATATTGGACCAAAACTAAGCTCAAAATCAGCAGCTGCACGATATTTAGCAGTAGGAGGAAATGTGTTTGCAATTAGTTCGGGATATGCATATGATGCATGTAAATCTGCTAGTCCTATAAAAAAAGTATCGTCAAAGCAAAAACATTCGGGTGAAGGAAAAAATTATTATCATTATCATCCGATGATAAAGAATAAAGTGCAATCACATGCACACTGCTGGTTTATTTAAATGCTAGAATTTATTGCTATACTAACAATGATTATTGATCATGTGGGTATAATTTTTTACCCACATGATTTGATTTTTAGAATAATTGGTAGAATATCTTTTGTTATTTATGCGTATTTGCTTGCTGTTGGAGCCAAAAGAACAAGTAATAAAAAGAAATATTTATTGAGAATTTTGATATCGGCAATTATGTCGCAGTGGGTCTATTATAGTCTTATATCGCACGAATTAAATATATGTTTTACTTTATCAGCAGGACTATTAGTAATAATTATTTATGAGAGTAATATTTTAAGAACTAAGAGATATTTTCTGATAATGAGTGTTTTTGTGATAGCTATGGTTATAGGCTTTGATTATGGAGTATATGGAATTTGTGTAATTTTTGCGTTTTATTATTTTAGCAATAGACCGATGAAAGATATTGTTGTATCTCAGATAATTGTTTTAGCAATATCTTGTTACATATTTGGAATTTCTATGGTACAGTATGTTTCTTTGATTGCATTAATGTTTATTGCTTTTGTTCAAAATAAAAGCCCTAGATATACAAAAATTAGTTGGAGAATAAGATATGTTAATTATTTGATATATCCAATACACTTAATAATATTATTAGTTTTAAAAGAAGTAACTTTATCATAAAAAATCAACAAAAGTATTGAGTAGCAAATTGTTGTAACAAAAATTGTGGTATTAATAATCATATCGAAAAAACACATTAAAGTTAGGAGATAATTATGACTGAATATTATGTATTTGAAATAGAAAATACCAAGTATAAATTAATGTTAGATAAATTGTGCAATTTAAGTGATAGGTTCTGTTTAGTAGAGCCAATTGCGGACACAAAAGATTTTCCAGACGTCCTTCCAGAACCTAAAGGAGAATTGGAAAAGTTTCTAATTGAAAGAAAAAGAACATGTGTCTGGCCGGGAACAAAGATTAAAGTAAGAAGCAAAAACAAAGAGGCAATTCAACATTTTTATAAATGCTCAAAGACTAGTATAGATATATTGAAAAGGTATTCAGATTTCTTTCAGTATGAAGATCAGATGGACATTGCCTTCTTTGCAAAAGAAAACTGTGTTTTATATACAATATCACATGAAGAAATTATAGTGGTGGATATGAAATATTGGAATGACTTTTTTGAAAAAATAGAATGTAAATTAATTAAGAAAAATGTGTAATTGTGTTTAAGTTCTTAAAGAATAGGAAGGTTTGTAGAATATTGACTTATGACAATAAAATGACAATATTTTCGTCTTAAAGTATACGCAAAAAAATTAAAACAGTACAGAAATGAACTACTAAATACAATAAATATCCTGCTTTATAAAGGAGTAAATTTTTGTGAGTAGGAGTTTGAATAAGAGCTACAAGTCTTGGAACCCGCTAAACAAGCGGCTTCCGAGACTTTTTCTTTTGCTCTGCTACTAATTTGCTACTAATAGCAACTACTCTTTTTTCTATCGTCTTCATATGGTTATTATTAACTTTAATAGCAAGAAACCCTGATGACTGCGGGATTTCTTCTATATGATCTTTCTTTGTGGCATCTGGATGATTTTCCCTGATGCGGTATTTGGTGGTACTAACGCAGGTCCGAACTGAGGTCGGATTGTTACATCTGAGCCGTTGTTCTGAGTCTGAGATACTTCACAGGTGATACCTGCTGCTTCAAGCAGAGGGTTATCAGATGGTGGCTCTGGTGTTGACGAATCTGTTGCCTGCAATGATTCTAGACTATGCACAAGCTCCTGCTGTTTATGTGGAAACAGATGGGGGTATGTGTTAAGTGTTGTGGATCTTGTGGATTTCATAGGTGAGCAGGAAGAAAAGATCCAGCAGATTGAGGACAGACAGAAGGAGATATATATAGAAAGTTCTAGTCGAAAACGGAAGATTAACACAGAAGCACAATATAGGGAATATCAGATATGGCATGTGGAAGTGCAGGAAGAATTGGATAAGCTGAAGCAGGAAAAAAGGGAGCTTAAGAGGCAGATACAGCTTGCTGATGGCAGCATTATGAAGGAAGATTTGTATACGGCTTATTATGCGGTGTCAGAGGACGAGGAGATTGTTGCTGACAGGGATGTTGAGATACCGGGGATGGAAAAGGAGGTTGTGTCAGAGAAAAATGTGGCTGTTGAGTCGAAGACGAATGTTGAGGTAGTGAATCCAGACAATAATCAGAATGAAATAGGCAGACAAAAAGAGCAAACTGATAGTGCGATAAAACAACAGACTGATTTAGATGGCATAGGAATACCAGAGCCTCATAATTCGCCTGATGTGAATGTGACAAGAGTTGGCGAAAGTATGACTGATGTAACAGATAAAAATGAATTTGTGGAAACTAGAGAAACTGAACCTGTGGATAAAGTTGGTTGGATTGTCGGGAAAATATCAGAGATTGGTGGTTATGAGAATATCAGTGATTCTGTTAAGGCTGATATATTTGGATTCGGTATTGCTGATGTAAGTGGCAGCATAAGGTTGTTCTCGGATGTGATGAAAAAACCTGGAATAAAGCTGGATGGTGATGGGCTTTATGAGGAGTTTCAGAGGATTTATGATGAGAGTGTCGATAGAGATGCCTGTAAGGATAAGGCGGAAGATAAGATGTGGAATAGGGGCAGAGGAAGATGATTCCTCTGCTTATTCTATAAATATGGGTTAGATATAGTCAGATGTATAACAAATTGAAAAAATCAATTTAAGATTGAATCAAAATGATTCAAATGATATACTAAAAAAGTAATAAATAGTTGTGATGATACGAAAGGGATTAGCGATGGCAATCAGATACAACAGATTATGGAAAAAATTAATAGATGAAAATATGATGAAGATAGACCTTAGAGAAAAGGCTGGAATTACCACAAATGCTTTGGCTAAATTAGGAAAGAATGAGCATGTAAATACACAGGTTCTGGAAAAAATATGTAATGTATTGCATTGCAATATACAGGATATTATGGAATTTGTTCCAGACGAGGAAAGGGAAGAAAAATAATATGGCGAAGAAGAAAAATGTTGAAAAGGCATTAAACATAGATAGTATTTTATTTAATTGTAGAGATTATTTACGTGCAGCGCGTAACTCTGGTTCATTTTTTGAGAAAAGGGATATGATGCTTACACTTGTATTCTTAAGATTTATTGGTGAAAAGTATGAGGATGGTGTTGAAAAATTAAAGCAGACACTTAAAGAACAGGGATTAGACCCAGAGGATGAAAACATAAGAGCAGCATTTTTTGATGATGCTACTTTTGCAGATGGTACATATAATTTACCGCCAGAAGCCAGATGGTCAACAATTATCAATACACCTGCTCCTAAGTTAAATGTTGCATTAGATACAGCATTACAAAGACTTGAGGAAGAGGATCCACAATTAAAAGGATGTTTTGTAAAAGGTACATTTACAGCACGTAATCTAGCTGCGAATGATATAAAGAAGATTGTTGATGAAGTAAATAAAATTAGTCATAAAGCATTTGGGGAGGAAAAGGATCTTATCGGTCGTGTATATGAATATTTTCTTAAAGAGTTTGCGGTAAATGCTACAAAAGAGGAGGGAGAATTCTATACACCTCATGATGTAGTACAGCTTATTGCAACAATGATTGAGCCATATGATGGAACTTTATATGATCCTTGCTGTGGTTCAGGAGGAATGTTTATTCAGAGTGCTGAGTTGGTAAAATCAAAGCAGGGAAATCTAAATGGAATAAATGTGTATGGACAGGAAAAAGAACCGGCTACATATCGCCTTGCAAAAATGAATTTAGCACTGCGTGGAATTAGTCATAATCTTGGAGAGGAAGCAGATTCATCATTTACCCATGACTTGCACAAGGGGCTGTACTTTAATTATATTATGGCAAATCCACCTTTCAATCTTAAAGGTTGGTATAACGATAATTTAAAAAATGACCCTCGTTGGAATAATTACCAGACACCACCAGAAAGTAATGCAAATTATGCTTGGATTCTTCATATGCTTTCACATTTAAAACCGGCAGATGGAGTAGCAGGATTTCTTCTTGCAAATGGAGCATTAAATGATAGCGATACATTGGAAATCCGTAAGAAACTGATTCAGAATGACAAAGTGGAGGCAATTATAGTTCTTCCAAGAGAACTATTTATCACTACAGATATCAGCGTAACGCTTTGGATATTAAATCAGAATAAAAAAGGTGGAAACTATCACGACAGAAAACTTCGTAGTCGTGAGTACGAAATCTTGTTTATGGATTTGCGCCAATGGACAGAAAATCCAGTAAAGGGCGAGAGTAAAAAGAAAGTTCGTTTGGTTACAGAGCAGATTGAGAAGGCTGCTGCTATATACCATACGTGGCAATCTGAAGGTACCGATGGCGTAAATTATGAAATACCGGAACTTTATCGTAGTGTAGGTATTGACGAAATAGAAAGTAAAGGTTGGGCACTTACACCAAGCAAATATATTGAGTTTATTGACCATGATTTAGATATTGATTATGAAAAGGAAATGGCTCGTATTCAATCTGAGATGAAAGATATATTAAAGCAGGAAAAGAAATCCCAGCAGATGCTGGAAGAGGCATTTAGGGAGATTGGTTATGGAATTGACTAAATATAAAATTGGAGAATTGATAGAAATAGTTGATGAAAGAAATAATCTTGGTATAAGAGATTTTTATGGAATTAATATAAAAAAAGAGTTTATGCCGACAGTCGCAAATACTGAAGGATTAGATGAAACTAAGTATAAAGTGGTTAGAAAGAATCGTTTTGTTTATAGTGGCATGCAAACAGGCAGAGATGAGTGTATAAGGGTTAGTATGTATAATGGGGATGCTCCAATATTAGTGTCTCCAGCATATACAATGTTTGAAGTGATAGCAACGAATGTTGTTAATCCATTGTATTTCTTTATTAAATTTCTATCTAACGAAATGGATAGATATGGAGCGTTTTGTAGTGATGGAAGCATTCGTTCAAATCTTGATTGGGATGTGTTTTGTGATATTGAATTGGAATTACCACCTCTTTCAGTACAGCAAAAGTACATTGAAATTTATAATACTATGTATGAGAATCAGAAGAACTATGAATATTGTATGAGTGATTTAAAATTATCTTTTGAACTATTGATTGATATGTATAAACACAAATCGAAAAAGAAAAAGATGAGTGAAGTTTTTAAAGAAGTTGATTGTAGAAATATAAATAGTGAGATAAAAGACGTTCAAGGAATAAACATTACTAAACAATTTATGCCATCTGTTGCAAATATAAATGGGGTTGATTTATCTAAATATAAGATTGTAAGAAAGGGGCAATTTGTTTTTTCTGGAATGCAGACAGGAAGAGATAAATGTATTAGAATAGCACTTTTTGATAAAGATGAACCAGTAATCATTTCACCGGCATATACGGTCTTGGAAATAAAAGATAATAGTGTTTTGATGGAATATATAATGATGTGGTTTTTGCGTAAAGAAGTTGATCGACTAGGTTGGTTTATGAGTGACGGAAGTATACGAACAAATTTAGATATGGATCGTTTTTATGAAATTGAAATACCAGTACCGGATTTAAATGTTCAAAAATCAATTGTTCAAATATATAACGCATATAATGAACGCAGAGATATTAACGAAAAACTTAAAGAACAGATAAAAGATATTTGCCCAATACTAATTAAAGGTTCTATAGAAGAGGCGAGAAAAGCAAAGGAGGCATAAGCCTATGGCTAGATTAAAAGAATACAATGGTCATTATTGTGAATCAGAATACGAATATGCCTTTATTGGCTTTTTAGAAACAGAGGGATGGAAATATACTTCTGGAAATAAGCTTTCTCGTGTTACCAAAAGAGATGTGTTGATAGAGGATGATTTCAAGAAATTTATAGCAGATGGAAATCTTGATTTGACAGAAGATGAAGTGACACAGATTTATGATACTGTTCGTCTTGTGGGTGCAGAGAGTGATTTTGCAACATTGCATAAGGTATACAACTGGTTGGTGGATGGTATCCAATTTACTCCGAAAGATGGTATTGCAAGAATGATACCGCTGATTAACTTTGAAAAGGATGGTGTTAAGAATGTCTTTCGAGTGGTGAATCAGTTTACAGTAGAATATACAAATAATGGTCAAAAAGAGAACCGCAGACCGGATGTAATTCTTTTTGTGAATGGTATGCCATTATGTATTATGGAATTGAAGAACCCTGCTGATGCAAATGCGACTATTTATGATGCTTGGGAGCAGATTAATATTCGTTATTGGAGAGATATACCTCATTTGTTGCATTACTGTCCTTTAGCTTGTATTTCTGATGGAGTTAAAACCAGATTAGGAACAGTTCGCACACCATATGAACATTTTTATGCCTGGAGACGTGTTAATGATGGAGATGCTGTATCAACACTTCCATTTGCTGAAACAGAAACTATGATTAAGGGTGTTTATTCTCCTGAGCGTTTTTTGGAAATCTTTAGAGATTACATTTATTTTCAGGATAGTATTTATGATAGTGATGAAGTGGAAATTGTATGCCGTTATCCACAGTTTTTTGCTGCGAGGCTTCTGAAGCAAAGCATTGTAGATTCTGTTGTTACCAAGAGTGGAAGAGGCGGTACATATTTTGGGGCTACGGGGTGTGGTAAGACTTATACGATGGCATTTTTGGCACGTCAGTTGGCATTACGCTGTACAGATATCTCAGAGATAGGTTCTCCAACGATTATATTGATTGTCGATAGAGATGAATTGCAAAAACAGGGGGCGAAGCTTTTTACAAAGAGTACAGAATTCCTTAATCTTGGAGAGGTTTCTGTTGTTAAGAATAGAACACAACTAAGACAGGAACTTGGAGCAAGACAAAGTGGTGGATTCTACATATGCACTATTCAGAAGTTTTGTGATAGGGAAGATGACAAAATAGGTCTTATCAATGACAGACAGAATATTATATGCTTCTCTGATGAAGCACATAGAACTCAGCTTGAACATTCTAAAAAAATTCAATTCAGTAAAGATGCGGATGCGAATATGAAAGCTATGGTATCAAAGCCATATGCAAAGGTGTTAAAAGAGGCATTTCCACAGGCTACATTTGTAGGATTTACAGGAACACCTATTGCAGAAACATATCAGACTTTTGGTGATGAAATTGATAGATATACGATGGATCAGGCTGTTGCAGATGGACTTACTGTTTCTATTAAATATCATCCTCGTATTGCAAAAGTATTACTTGATAAAAACAAGGTAAAAGAGATTGAGGACTACTATAAAAAGTGTGCTGATGATGGTGCTACTTTTGAAGATGTCGAAGCAAGTAAGAAGGCAATGAGTTCTATGGAAATAATTCTTGGGGAACCTTCCAGATTAGAGCGCCTTGCTACAGATATTCATAATCATTATGTTTCAGCCTGTGATGCAGATCCAAATAGAATACAGAAAGCAATGGTGGTTTGTTCTAATAGAAAGATTGCTTATGCTTTATTGTCGAAATTTAAAGATAAGTATCCTGAATGGTTTGAAGAAAAGAAAGTGTCGGATGGTACTGATGTAACAGATGAAGAATTAAATGAATTGAAACCTATGCCACTTATTGCAATGGTATCTAGTGTTGGAAAAAATGATGAGCAGGATATGTATAACTATCTTGGTGGCGTTAAGAATGATAAACGTTCCGAAGAGTTAGATGCTGCTTTTAAGCAGGAAAAGTCAAATTTCCGTATAGTCATTGTTGTAGATATGTGGATTACTGGGTTTGATGTTCCGTGTCTCACATATTTATATAATGATAAACCATTAAAAAAGCATTTGTTAATACAGACCATAAGCCGTGTAAACAGAAAGTATCCGGGAAAAGAATATGGTATGGTGATTGATTATATTGGAATCCGTGATAATATGCGTGAAGCCATGAAATTATATGGTGGAAATACATCGGTTGCACCAACTTCTGATGATGTTGAGCAGGCTACATCGGTATTTAGGGAAGAATTGGAAGTGCTAAAAAATATGTTTATAGGCTATGATTTAACACCATTTATAAATATGGAATGCAATCCGATTGACCGATACAGGCTTCTTGCCAAAGCAGCAGAGTATGTTTTTGTATCAATTCAGGAGTTGCAGTCAGAAGGAAAAAATGGTCCTCAGACAGTATCTTTTAAAACATATTTTCTGAAGACTGTTAAACGTATGAGAATGGCATTTGATATATGTCAGCCTTCAGGGTATCTTGGAGAAGAAGAATCTGCTTTGGCACAATGCTTTATGGCAATAGCAGGTTTTGTCCGTAAAATGAGTGGGACAAGTGAAGTAGATACTGACAGTATGAATCGTGCAGTTTCTAAGATGGTGGAGGAAGCGTTAAAATATAATCAGGTTGAGAGTGTCCTTGAAAGTGGTGAGGAAGAAGATATCTTTTCACCAGAATATTTTGAAAAGCTATCCGATGTTAAGATGCCGGTGACTAAGCTAGAACTTCTTGTTAAAATGCTTCGTAAACAGATTAAGGAGTATGGGAAAGTTAACAGATTAGCTGCAAAGACATATCAGGAAATGTTGGAAAAGACTATTGCAGAATACCATGAGAGACGTAAACATCTTTCTGCGGAAGAAGCAGGTGAAGCACAGGAACAGGTTTCAGAAGATATTATTAAAATTGCAACAGAGCAGGCGTTAGCTATTCTTAGAGCAATGAATGAAAATAGAGAAAGCTTCCGAAAAATAGGACTTACTTTTGAGGAAAAGGTATTTTATGATATTTTGATTTCTATGCGTGACCAATATAATTTTGAGTATGGAACGGATAAAGAGGTTGATGGTATTGTAATCAATGATAAGTGCAAAAACTTGGCAATAAAGGTAAAGGAAATCATTGATACAAAATCTTCCTTTGCTGATTGGCTTAACAATCAAAATGTAAGAGACCAGTTGAAATTGGAAATAAAGATTTGTCTAGTTAAGAATGGTTATCCACCACAATATAGCCCGGAAGTATTTAAGAAAGTTATGGAGCATGTGGAGAATTTTGAGGAACATTCAGATGTATCCGCTTCAATTAAAGAGTACAAAGGCTCTAATAGACATATATATGATTATATTTCAGAAAATAGTATGTTGCGAGTTGCTGAGGAGTCTATTCCATATGGATATAAAAAGTAGTATTATACTATTATCAAGTGACAGATTAATAATAGCTTTTGCCTTATAGAAATAGCTATAAGGGTTTTACGTATTCTATGTCAAGAATATTCTTGACCAGAATTAATAGCATACAGTTGATGATATTAAGAATTATATTGTCCATTGTATGACCTCCTATTACCAGTGAATTAAAGTAGCTGTTAATAATATTATACAATACATCGTATTTGGAGGATGGTAGAGTTCCTTGCGAAAGCAAGGTCCAATTGATTTTAATGCTTACTGATATTTGATATCTACCGGTCGTTAATCAGTAAGCTTTTAGGAGAAAAAATGAGCAAACAAATATACAAAGATAAATTCTATACTCACTTTGATAAAAAGAAATACCATACTAACTATGAGCAAAGTGTTCAAAATATTAATTGGGTTAGTAGGCACGGTTTTTATCCGTTTATCCACTTTCAAATGGATTGCAGCAAATACACAAACGATTTAGAAGGAAATAAGTTTATTAAAGAAAAAAATCGGGATATATACTATGCAGCACACATTGACAGATTTATTTATGAGTACTATGGAAATCGTCTTAATAGCAAATATAATAATTATATTAAGTCAAAAGGAATAGGTCGTGTTTCAACAGCATATAGAAACTGCTCACCAGGAAAATGCAATATTGATTTTGCAAAAGAAGTGTTTGAGTATATTGCTAAATGTGAATCAGCTTATATTTTTGTTGGTGATTTTAGTAAATTTTTTGATAATCTTGATCATAGATATTTAAAGGAAAAAATTAAATGTGTGGTTGGTGAAAAGTCGTTGGATGTAGCTGATTATGCAATTTATAAGAATATTACAAAGTTTACATATGTTGAAGCTGATGATATAGAGGCTGAAAAAGGGTTATTTAGAAGAGATATGCGTGAGTTGGATAAATATTTTGAGACAGATGAATTTCATGATTTTAAAAAGAAGCATCTTCATAAAAATAGTAAAGATTATCAGATTCCGCAAGGTTCATCTATAAGTGCTGTATATGCTAATGTATATATGATAGATTTTGATAAAAGAATTAATGATTTTATTACTTCTCAGAAAGGAATATATAGAAGGTATTGTGATGATATAATAGTTGTTATTCCGATGACCCGTAACGAGATAAATTGTGGAAGAAATGAGAAAATTTCAAAATTTATATATGATACCAGAGAAGGTATTCCTAATTTAAAATTAAATGAGGATAAAACAGAGCATTTTTTTTACAATAATGGGGAAATAGAAAAAATAAAGGGGCAAAGTAACCTTATAAATTATCTTGGATTTACATTTGATGGTAGAATTGTTCATATAAGGGATAAAAGTTTATTTAAGTTTTATTGTAGAGCATATAGAAAAATTAAAAGAATTAAAGAGAACACGGATGAAAAATCGTTTAATGCTGGAAAGAAAGCAATTTATCATTCGTATACACATTTAGGGGCAAGTAAGTATTCTAAGGATCATGGGAATTTCTTAACATATGCATATAAAGCGGATGAGATATTTAGTCAAAGTAAGGTGCTTGAGAGTGGTATTCGGAATCAGGTGAAAAGACATTGGTACAAAATTGATAGCAAATTGAAGGAGTAATATCAATGATAAACGTCTATACAGAAAAAAAGAATTTAAAGGATTGGATATTTCAGAATGACCTATATTTTAACCTGAATACAGGCAATGAAGAGATGTCACAAAAAGAAATTGATTTGATTCAACAAGTGGATGCGGCTAAGCTGACGCCAGACAAGCATATAGAAACAAAATATGGCTTGGGTACAATTCGAAATTTATCATCAGGTTGCAAGACATTACTTAATATTATAAAGCATCCTGATAAAGTGGTAAATGTTGAGGAATGTGGACCGAATGTACTTAGAATACTTTTTACTATGGATAATATTAAGATTTATATGTCAAGACCAACGCTTTTTGATATTCCAGATGATGCCAAAATCAGATTTAATGATTCTGATATAGTTATCGGTGGCAGAGGTTATAATGCATGGTGGAGTAATGAATATGAAAGGAGAGAGGCAGATGATTTATAAAAATGTTAGATTCAAAGCTGATCCATTTTCATACGATTTGGAATTTGATGACAGAATTACACTTGTTGGTGGAGACAGTGGTACCGGGAAAACAGTACTTTATGAAATGCTTGAAGATATAAGATTGACAGACGAATACAAGGCTATCAAGCTGTTTAATTATAAATCAGATGATTTTTTAGTGGCAATCAAACAGTGCAGAGATAGTTTTATTGTGATAGATAATGCAGATTGTTTGATTAATGATGATGTTAGGAGATTTATTAATTTTGAGTTATCAAATCAGTATATGCTCTTCTTGCGAAATTGTGACGGACTTAATGTGTCTGATAAGAGCTTTAAGGTGTTGAAGTTTGATAATAATAGGATAACACTAGAAGAGGAGTTGTGATATGAGATATTTATGGACAGAGGATACTGGTGCAGGACTTCACTTCTGGAAATTAGTTAATCGGATTTTCTCTGACAATGAACTTGTAGTTGAGAGTAAAGGGAGCAATCAGGGATTATTGGATGCATTAATAGACTTGGATATTAAAGATGACGATAAATACTATATTGCATTTGATTATGTGGTTGACAATCAAGACATTCGCAATAAGTATCGTATGTTGAAATCAATAACAGATAAGTCGGAAGGAAAGATTGTAATTCTGGATATGATTTGTTTTGAGTACCTGATTCTTGCATTTGATAAGTTGGTAGAATGGACAGGCACTGGAAAGACCGATAAAATAAAAATCCGTGATAAAGTTTTGGCGGCAGTTGAGAATCACAGAATAGATTTATCAAGGATTGATGATAAGAAAACATTACAGTACATAGCTGGATTTAAGAGATATTCTACAGAACGTGTGATGAAGTCATTGGTTGGTGAATTTACACAAAATGAAAAGTGGTCTGTTAAAGGGACTCTTATGGGTGAATGCTGGTATAAAGATTGTTGTGTGTCAGAGCATACGGATAATGTTAGGTGTGGTAAGCCTGAGGTTGAAGGTGGGGATGAGAAGATGAGGATGCTGATACGGTCAGAGGAAGTACAAGATGTGATTAGCAAGGTTATTGCCTGAATAATATGCACTTTATATAAAATAAAAGTTTAAGGCTGAAAAAGTATAAATAAAATTGATAGCATATTTGGGTAAATAATGTAAGAATAAATATTAATTTTACAAGAATGATGTTACTATAAATTGTATATCCTATTTAAAAAGAGTTTGGAGGATATATGATTTGAAGAAAGGAAAAAATATGAAATTATATATTCGTGTTGAAAATAATTTTATTAATTATGTAGATGTTGAGGAAAATAATGTTTGCAATGAAGAAGTTGAAGCCAATTCATTAGATGAAATGTTTATAGAACTGGAAAAACTAGGGAATATAGATGAAGAAACCGAAAATAAAATAAGTGAATTGTTTGAAAGCGAAGTTAATAAAGAGTCTTTAACTTCCTATAATATTAAACATTGGGTTAGTAATAGATCATTTGGCGAATTAATTGATATGTTTAATTGTGGAGAAATAAAAAAACCTGCTATGCAAAGGGAATTTATATGGGATGCTCAAAAGAGTTCTAGATTAATTGAGTCAATTATTTTAGGACTTCCAATTCCACCATTATTTTTATTGGAAGTAGGAAATAATGAATATGAATTAATAGATGGTTTTCAAAGACTTACAACTGTTACAAACTATGTTAATGGAGAACCGTGGAATGCAGTTGAGGAAGGAAAAAAGAAGAGAAAGTCAAAACTATCAGGTAAAATAATGGAAGAACTTGTTGGAAAAAGTTTTGATCAGTTAGAACCAGAATATCAAAGAATTATAAAGAGAAGTACTATACCTTTAATAGAATTTAGGCAAATTGGACCGAACGATTACAGTTCTAAATACTTAATATTTGAGAGAATAAATACTGGATCTGTCAAACTAAATTCTATGCAGATAAGAAAATCGCTTGCATATGGTGAATTTATAAATGCACTTTATGAGACGGCAGATTCGTGTAAAGAATTAAAAAGTTTGTTCTCAAATAATGCAATAAAAAAGGATGCTCATGTGGAAGCTCTTCTTAGAGTTATTGTAATGTCAGATGTTTTTTATAGAGGATATAAGTTTGAAAAATCTGGAATTAATAATATTTTGAATAGTTATTGTGAGGATAACAAGAATAAGTTAATAAGTAAAAACTATATAAAAGACTTATCAAGTGCAATAAAAATGATGTATTCAATATTTGGAAAAAGCAAAAATATTTTTAGAAAGGTAGAAAAAATAAATGAAGATGAATTGGGGTTTGTTGGAAATCTAAATGTTAGTATACTTGAGGCGATGTTGGGAGTTATAATAGAGAAAAAAATTTCATTAACAGATATTGATCCGGAAGTTATAAAAAATCAGTATTTAAATACAATGTATAGTATATTGGAAAAATCTTTTAAGAGAGAAGAAGAAAATCCATTTAGCATAAGTACAGGAACATTACAGTCAATAAGAAAAAGATTTGAAATATGTGAGGGAATATTAGGATACAGATAATATGAAAATATATGACTTTGATGTAGAAGATGAAATTCAGAAAAATGAGATTGCCCTGCAAAATGTTGAACTCATAAAAAATAGTTTTGCTGATCATACAGCAGAATATAGAAAATTTTCTCGAGAAGTTAATGTTGAATTTTCAGCATTGAGCGATTGTATTGATGCATATGAAAGGGCATTACTGATTGGTGTATATACTTATGCAGAACAACTTGTAAAAAATTTTTATTATGAATTACTTGAAAAAGATAGAACTGAAAATTTATATGCTAGAAATTTCATTAATAAAAAATTGGATATTGAGAAGTTTTCTCCAAATGTAAGCTATATTGTTTTGGAAAAAAGTATAAGAGATGAATTGTGCGATAGTTTTAAATTTATTATCAATAAAAATAGAGATGAAATTTCAAAATATGATGATCTTATCAGAAATAGACATAGATATGCCCATAGGGGTGTGTTTCAATCGAGTGTAGAACAGTATAGAGATGTTATTAATGCAGAAAAATATATTAGTACAGAACTATCGATGATTATAGCCAATGGTAAAGAATATAGAATTGAGTATCAAAATGGTTGGACTGAAATTTGCAGTTTGATTAAAGAGTGTTATGGATTAGTTGGTAAATATAAAAGCAATAAAAATAAAGAGTTAAAGGATAAACTTAATACTAAAATAAAAACATTACGCAATGCTTCTAGACAATTTATAAAAAAATATTCACAGGTGATTGAAAAATGTGTGCTACTAGAAAATGTTCGAATGCAGTTAATTAAGTTGAATAATATTGATTTAAGATCAAAAGATTCATTTTTAGTTATTGATGATTTGAATCAGATTGTGTATGAAAGCAAGCTAGTTACATCGAAATAAATAATCGGAAATCAGTTTTATAAAAATGAATCCGATTATAAAATAATTACATAGATATTATGATAGTGAATGATTTCTGCATTTCAAGCAGTTGCAGATACAGAGCATTGGTACCACAAAACTTTTTCTTGCAGAAATATTGCCTGGAGATTATAATTTCCATAGGTGGACAAGCAAGCCAGCAGAAAATTATTCTGTGAGTAGTAAAAGAAACCTGCAAGCCACCTGAACTACACACAATAATGAAAAAATGCAATGGTACTGGATTGGTACTAAAAATATGTGAAACGAAAAATAATGTGTGGAAAAGGTATGAGCTATCAATACAAAATAGTATAGATAACTACATTGAAATAATCTGAATCAAACCAGACTTTGCGAGTTTGAATAATGCAAATTTTGCATCACAGTGCTTGTGGACTGGAGGGATTAACATGACCAGTAATTGGTATTGTATGCCTTGTATACAGGGAATTGGATTCGCATACACAAAGAGTTGGACAACGGTTGTGGAACAAAGAAAGTATGTAAAAAAATACTTTAGTAATAAATCATTTAAAATTGTAAAAAAAAGTAACAAAACAACAAATGAAAAATTATATAAATAGATTTCATCCAAAAGTTGGTGATATGATATATTTTTATTCCAGTAAAAAGAAACGTTATTCTCATACAGCCATAATTTCTTCGGTAACAGCAGATAAAATTAATTATGCTGCACATTCAGACAGTCATTTTAATAAGGACCTTCGAGAACCGTTACAAGGGGATTATTACGATCATGTTGAGATATGCCACATAAAGGAGAGAGGAAGTTTGTATGAATAAAAAAAAGATAATATGTGTTACGTTATTAATAATATCAATAATAACAATAGTTATTGTATATCCTGTAAGATTTTTCTATTTAGATCAAATAGGAGATATTTTTACTAAAACAATTTTGACTGAAAATTGTAATAGCAAATATATTTCTGAAGAAGATAGTAAAAAAATCCTAAATAACATATATTGGGATGATAAAAATCACATAGTAAAATCAGTAGAATGTTCATATGACAATGAAAACTGGATTAATAAACATGTTAAAGTAGCTGTTTATCTTGAGACTAGTGAAGGGAAGAAAGAAGTATATTATAAATGTTATTTCAAAATTGTTGGAGTCAATATATATATTACACAAATTGGAATTTATTTAGATGAAGAAGGGAGTGTGACAGATTTAGATTAAATTTAATTTAATTTAATCTAAAATATATAATCTACATAAATATGACTTTATTATGAAAAGAACCTGCAGGGAGATGTGACAGGTCTGCTTGATGACGGGGGAGCAGAAATCGCTTCATATACATATGATGCATGGGGAAATGTCATCACAGATACAGAAAAGAGTTTTTGTTATGAAGGATATGAGGTCCCCTTTGAGTTAAATCATGTATTGTACAGAGGATACTACTATGACGGAAGCTTCACTGATACTGAAAGCGATACAAATCTTTATTATCTGCAGAGCAGATATTACGATGCAGAGGTGGGAAGATTTATAAATGCAGATGATGTCAGTGTATTAGAAATAGAAAGTGATAGTGTGTATAAAGATAATTTGTATTGCTATTGTAATGGAAATCCGGTTAATAATATAGATCCAACAGGAAAATGGTTTTTTAGAGCTGCAATTGCAGCTGCTAGTGGAGTGATATTTGGAGCACTTGCATATTCTATAGGAAAAAAATGCGGATTAAATGGAAAAAAACTAACTGCTTTTACTGTCGCGTGTGTAGCATTTGGGGTTGTGGTTGGTATGATATGGGGAGTTCGTATAATAAATGCAATTAATAAAGCATTAAAGCCAGTATTATACTTTTTCAGAAGTAATGGGGTGTATATGGGAATAAAAGTTATGAGTAAAGTACAGTTTGAAATACATACCACACATCATAATAAACCGATACATTTCGTAGTAAGATGATTTACAAATGGTAGAAATTATTTTAAGGAGTGGTGGTTAGGAAAATGATAGATATTTGCGTTGTAAAAAGAATGTTATCTGAAAAGTATAAAATATGTAATAATAAATCGAAGTTATGCATTACGCAGAACATAGAAGTGGAATTCCTAGAAGATGAAATCGTAATAATGTGTTGGAATTTTGAATATATTTATTTTTCCTTTGACTATCGTAGTGAGCAGGAAATGTTTGAAATTATAGATTCTTTCATTGAAACACTTCTAGATAGACCAGTTAAAATAAAAGAATATTATTACAAGAATATATTATACCAGAGAACATTGAATCAACAAGATGGGAAAGGCACTTGGAAAAAAATAGGAAGTTCAAAAAAATTTGTTATTATTTTTAAGAGAAAAAATATAAAAATAGTTGAAAAAACATTCAATGAATTTGAAAATGTTTAATATATTTTTATAGACATTAAAAGAACTTAATGAAATAAAATCTGACTTATGTTATAATACTTCCGTGGCAACATTATGGCAACACGAAATCAGAAGGATAATACAAATAATATAGTATAGGTAAATAAACAGATAAAAACACACAAAACATAAACAAATATGTTTAAGTTAAACTTAATACAAGCCGAGTTTGAGTAGACACTACAATCCCACAATGCCTTTATTTATAGGCACTGTGGGGTGTTTTTATATTAATGTGATTCTATTTTGATTCTATTTACAGGAAAACAGTAATAATTGGAGAATAATTGCATGGATAGAGATACATTTAAACTAATACATAGTGAATTGATACAGCAAGTACAATGTATTGAGTTTAATCTAAGAAGAACCTATGCCGCAATGCATGAGGGGAATTTTGATGATAATTTTAATAGATTAGAAAAAAGCAATCTTGGAAAAATAGCTAGAGAATTAGAAAATTTAGATTATAGTGATGATCGTCCAGAATTGTCTGACGATGATTATGATTTGATTGATGATATTAGAGAAATAAGGAATTACTGGTGCCATCAGTGTTATCTGGATTTTGTATATATAAATAATAATAGAGAAAGCGAAAGACAATTTCAAAAAATTGCACAGAGACTTCAAAGAGACGAGAATAGAACCTATGAGTTATTTGTAAAATCAGAGAAAATATTTTTCTATATTTGGAAAAAGTATAGGGATTAGTTTTTCATTTAGAAGGAAAAATGTATAAAGAAGAAATTGATAGATGTAATACTTTGGACCAACTATTTAAAGTTTGGAAAAAAGCCCAAATTGACGAATGTGATGAGTCTTTTAAAAAAACATATTTTAATTATGATGTTAGTAGGAAATATATCTTTTCTAAAGATGGTTTTCTTGGCAATGAGGATAAGGCTAAGGTTTTATTTGTTTGCAGGGAGCCACATATTTATGATACGGAAAAAAGTAAAGATGAGAAGAATGGTAAATTCTTTTGGGTAAAGGAATGTGCTGTGAAAAATAAAAGTACGGAGTACTATAACCTTCCAATTAAATGTTTGGAAGATTTGAAATTGAAATCAACTATTGATGAATGTGCATATATAAATATAAACAAACGGGGTGGAGATAGTACGTGTGACATGAATAGGCTTAAAACGTATGCTGAAACGTATAGAGATTTTATTGTAAAAGAAGTTGAAATAATTAACCCAGAGATAGTTATTTTCTTAGGAAAACTCGATAATAGTATTTATGAAATTGTGAAAGAGGGATGTGCCGACAATACAACTTATTACTTGTATCCTCGTCATCCTTCTATGTATTGGAAAAAATTGGTACCAGAGAGACTTGACATATAACAAAACGGAGCAGTCGCACTGCTCCCTGGGAGGCTGTCCTTTTTGCTATGTTAAGTTTAATTAATCTCTGAATTATAGTTTTTGTGAAAAAAAGTTGCATAAAAAATAATTGATGATATAATAATGATAAGTAAAGAAGAAAAGTGACTTGGAGGAATGAGCCATGATTATAGAGATAAGAGCAAAAAACTGTTATGCATTTGAGGATGACATTACATTTTCGATGAAAGCAGATATGCGAAATAAAAAATTTGGAGCAAATGTTCACAAAGAGAATAATTTTAATGTCCTTAAAACGGTAGGAATATATGGACCAAACAATGCCGGTAAAACATGTCTAATCAAGTGCATTAGGGCAATAAGAAATGTACTTTTAAATAAGAAGAATGGACTGATGCCAAATATATTTACTGATAGTGATGTATGCGAGTTAGGTGTTACATTTATGGCATCTGGAAGAAAGTTTTCTTATGATTTTAAGTATGATTCAGAAAAAGAAGAATATATATATGAGTCATTTTCGGAGATATTTAAAGATCAGTACAACAACGAAAAGGAAGTTTGTTGGTTAAAAAAAGATACTGTTAGTGAAATATATGAGTGTATTGATGAAGCTGTTCAGAATATGATTTCAGTTGTATCGAAGAATAATTTGCTATGCTATGTGGTAGATACAAGCAAATTCGAACATATCAATGAGATGAAGCAGATTCTTGTCGGATTTGCAGAAAAAATTGATATCATCAATATGAATAACATACCTATGCAGCACACGATTGAACTTATGAAAAATAAGAATCAGTTACAGCAAAAGGTTGTTGAGTTCATAAAAAATGCTGACTTATATATGGATAATTTTGAATATGTGGATATGGATAAGATACAGCTGAAAACTGGTGAAGGTGACGAAAAGCCAGATGAGAAAGTGCTTGATATTCCGGAGAACATTATGGATCAAATCAGATTGGTTTCTACTTATAAGGGAGTCCATGTGCCAAGTATGATGTTTGACTCCACAGGAACAAAGAAGATTGCAGCTATTGCCAGCTATGTAATTGAAGCACTTGAACAAGGCAGGATTTTAGTCGTGGATGAGTTGGATAGCAGTATTCATTTTAAGCTTACCAGGGCGATTGTTGCGATGTTTAATAATGAATTAAATACAAGTGCACAGATGATATTTACAGTACATGATATAAATCTTATGGATTGCAAGCGAATGTTTCGAAAGGAGCAGATTTGGTTTGTTCATAAGGATGAAGAAGGTGTGTATGTATATTCACTTGCAGATTTTACAGCACAGCAGGGCGTACGAGATACGACAGATGTTATGGAAAAATATCGGAAAGGTGCGCTTGGAGCTTTGCCTGATCCTGAATTGATTAACTCATTGCTTAGTATTAAAAGTGGTGTAAAGGGGGATGATGCCGATGCCAAATAAGCTCCCTAAGTTTTTGGATAACCATAAAATCTGTATTATCTGTGAAGGTAATGAGGAATATGAGTATCTAAATCGATTAAAAAATTTAAAAGTATGGAATGAGCAATATGATATTTCATTGGTCAATGCTGGTGGAAATGGAAATATCCCGGCGAGGTATCAGGACCGATATCAAAATGGGGCAGATGAACTTGTGCTTGTGTTCTGTGATACGGAAAAGAAACCTCACGAGCAGTATGAGGACATTAAACGCAAAATTAATGAGTTTCATGGTGTGGATAGTGCTGCGAATGAAGTGATTATATTTGGTAATCCATGTACGATGCAGATTATATCTAAACATTGGACCGATGAAAATCTGAAATCTCCAGCAAAACCAGTGAATGCTCCCTTGATAAAGGAATATACCGGGGTGGAGAATTACAAAGGAAGAGCAGACCAGATTCAAAAAGTTATGGAACATGTTACTGCGGAGAATTACAAAGATATGAGTCGACGAGTGAAAAAATTGGAGACAATCGATACAATTACAGGAGGTAGCAATTTCGGAAGGTTTATAGAGTTGTTTGAAGGAGGTGATGTCGGATGGATATATGAGATAAATAATAGAATTGAAGTATAAAGTCGGTAGTAAAATTAATGTTAAAGCAATAAATATTAAATTGTGTTATGAAAGGAAGATAAAAGATGGCAGATAATTTTAAGTTACCAGGTTCTTCATATGAAGAAATAATAAAAATAATTAAGGCATATTCAAGTGGAAAAGAAGGGCAAGCTCAACCATTAGATGCAATTGCCCAAGCATCAGGAATTGATAGGACAATTGTTAGCCGAAATAATGGCTTCTTATTACAAATGCAATTGTTGATGGAGGGCGCTAAGAAAACACCTACTAGTGAGTGCTTTTCTTTAGGAAGGGCATATTCTCTAAATATAAGAGAAGAAGTACAAAAAATATGGAAAATGTTGATTGAAAATAATGAGTTTCTCACAAGAATGATGTCTGCTATTAAGATTAGAAATGGTATGGATAAGACAGCACTCATTAATCATATTTTGTATTCAGCGGGGTCGACTACAAGTGCATCAAAAGTTGGTGCAAATACAATTATAGAAATTTTTAAGGATGCAGGAATGGTTAGGGAAGAAGATGGAAAAATCTTGGCCGTTGAAAAAGAAAATGTTATTGATACAAATGAAGAAATAGAACAAAATAATCAAATTAAAGACACCGAGCAAATTGTAAAAATATATGATGATAAGAAGATAAAAAATGGCACTGTTGTAAATATAAATATAAATATCGATGCATCGGTTGATCAGTTAGATGAACTTAGTGAAAAAATCAAGCAATTATTAAATTCAATCAATGAATAGAGAGTAGGTGGAATTATGCAATATGAAATAGTTCTTACCACAGCTGAGGATATTGTTAGTGTTGTTGACGCTGCTTTGGCAGGAAAAGATATTTGTGATATACAATATATTAGTGAATTCGCAGATATATCAGAACAACAGGCACAGAATGCGATAAAAATGGCTGTTAATATGGAACTCTTGTATTTTGATAGTATTTCACAATCGTATAAAAGTGATTCATTACTATCACATTTGCTGGTTTCTGCACGAAATGATTTACAAAAGGCCACAATTATGAGGTTTATATTAGAGCAATATAAACCGTTTAAATCATTTAAGGATAGATATATATTTACACAATCGATAGATTTGGCTTGTAAGCAATTGAAAGTCTTATATGGTATGACAACAACATATAGGGATATTAAGAATACAATTACTAATATAGCTACGTATGCTAAGGCGATGATAAGTGATGGCGCTAATCAATTTGTTTTGAATGATGACCAAGTGACGTATCTGGAAATTTTAGATGTTGTGTTAAGATCTAAAGCAAATGATGATAATGCTTTGAAAACGTTATTGGGAGAAAGCACATATAATTACATAGATGCCGATAAAGTGTATACTATAGCAATAGGTAAGGATTTGATATTATCTCCACCTTTTCCCCTGCTCTACACCGTACGTGAGACTTTCGCCTCATACGGCGTGCCATCATACATTTGC